>NZ_AP044699.1:0-149142 GCF_055396795.1 Cysteiniphilum sp. GTC20157
TTATTGTAAAAAATCAAAAAATATAAAAGGATTTGTTCCATGATAAAAGAAGTTCATATTAATGATTACGTGGCAGGAATGCCACAGACTCAACATTTTAAAACTGTTAATAAAGTATTGCCTGAGTTAAAAGAAGGTGAAATCCTGATTAAAAACAACTGGATGTCAGTTGATCCATATATGCGAGGCAGAATGGTTAATCGAAAATCATATATCCCGCCATTTAAATTGAATGAAGCGCTTGAAGGATCAGCAGTAGGTACTGTTCAGGTCTCTAAGCATAAAGATTTTCTACCAGGTGATGTTGTTATAAGTATGAAGGGGTGGCGTGAGGAATTTATTGCCGCAGATCGCGAATTAGTAAAACTGCCCAACGCATCATCGCCTGAGCATTATCTGGGTTTACTTGGCATGCCAGGCTTAACAGCATATTCAGGTCTTCTAAAAATTGGCCAGCCAAAGCCGGGGGAAACTGTTTTTGTATCGGCTGCTTCTGGTGCCGTTGGTTCACTTGTATGCCAAATAGCAAAAATCAAAGGCTGCAAAGTAATTGCCAGTGCAGGTAGTGATGAAAAAGTTAAATGGCTAAAAGAAGAAATAAAAGTAGATGCAGCATTTAATTACAAAACGTATGATGATTTGAATACTGCCTTAAAAGAAGTTGCACCTCATGGTATTGATATTTATTTTGATAATGTTGGTGGTGATCACCTTGAAGCCGCGATTAATCAGATGAATATACATGGTCGGATTATTGTCTGTGGCATGATTTCTCAGTATAATTTGGACAAGCCAGCGCCTGGTCCAGCCAATCTTATCCAGATTATTAGTAAAAGGCTCCTTGTACAGGGCTTTATTGTTTCAGATTATGACAAGATAAAACCTGAGTTCTACAAAGACATGCAGCAATGGATTAACAGTGGTGATATTAAATATAAAACACATATTTACCATGGAATTGAGAACGCATCAAAAGCGTTTATCGACCTTTTCACAGGTGAAAATATTGGAAAAATGCTTGTGAAGCTTTAATTTAAAGGGGAAAACTAATGGTAGATAAAGTAGAAATTGATTATGAAGTACCAGAAATATGGAAACATGAAGATGATCTTGGAGGAAAATGGGGGTCGATAAATCAGCCTACGGCTGGTGCAAGATATGACCATAACTTGCCAAGTGGCAATAGTCCTATGCAACTTTATTCTCTGGCAACACCCAATGGCATTAAAGTCAGTATAATGCTTGAAGAGCTGATTGCTCTGGGGTGTGACGATGCTAAATACGATGCACATATTATTAATATAGGAAAAGGTGAGCAATTCTCAAGTGGTTTTGTAGGCATCAATCCTAATTCAAAAATTCCTGCACTGGTTGATAAAACTACGTCACCTGAAACCTCTATTTTTGAATCAGGTGCAATACTTCTGTATCTGGCTGATAAATTCAAACAGTTTATTCCAGAAACAAATGCAGGAAGAACATCATGCTTATCATGGCTCTTCTGGCAGGTTGGTAGCGCACCCTATCTTGGTGGTGGCTTTGGTCATTTTTATACATATGCCCCCATAAAAATCAAATACTGCATTGATCGCTTTACAATGGAGACCAAGCGTCAGCTTGATTTGTTGGATAAACATCTACAAAAATATCGCTTTATCTGTGGTGATAAATATACAATCGCTGATATAGCAATATTCCCATGGTATGGTGGTGTCATACTTAATAAAGTCTATAGTGCTGCAAAATTTCTAAATGCTGACAGTTATGTGGATCTCTTAAGGTGGGCAAATGAAATATATCAACGAGAAGCAGTTCAGAAAGGAATGCTGGTTGCAAAAAACAAATAATCAACCATTTCTCTGCGCATTATTCAAATGATATTTTAAAAATCACAGATGACAGGCTTTAAACTGAAAATTATCATCTGTAAAATTGCCGATATTCAATTATTTGAAAATTAAAGCTGATAAGAATGACTCACCATCATATTGAAAAATTCCTTAATGAACTCAAAAAGCTTTCAAAAGCTGAATCTATTCCGTGTATTGGCGGTCGATCCGATTTACCAACACAGCCAGGACTTTCAGTGAAAGATCGTCATATTTCATTGCCTGTTAACAAAGAAGATCTTGACTGGCTCAGTAAAGAAGGCAGTGAGTCACCATTTGGAAAAGGCATGGATACGATTATAGATACTGATGTACGAAGATCTATCGAGTTTGAGGCACATAATATTGAGATTTCAAACCCTCATTGGAAACCTGCTTTGGATAAATTGATTGACTCTATAGCTCATACAATGGGCATTGATTTTCAGGTTAAAGCAGAATTATTTAAACTCTTGGTTTATAGAGAAGGTGGACATTTTAAATTCCACCAAGACACCGAGAAGTCACAGGGTATGTTTGGAACGCTTATCGTTCAGCTACCTTCAAGATGTGATGGTGGATCATTGAACTGTCGATTTGCAGGTGAAAACTATCACTTTGATTTTAGCAATAAAGAAGGCGATTCTGAGTTTTCCATATACTATGCAGCCCACTATGCAGATGTTCATCATCAGGTAGAAAAGATTATGGATGGCTCTCGTTTAGTCCTCATTTATAACCTGGTTCAACCAGAAAAAGAAAGAAAACTGAGCGCTAATTATCACAGAAAACTATTAGAATCAAGCAAAGACAAGTTGATACCAATCACTAAAGCATTGAATGAACAACAGCATTCATTTCTATTGCAACACGAATATACAGAGCAGTCTTTGACTGATTTGGGTTTTCGTGCCACTAAAGGGCAAGACCGAGATCTTTTGCAAGCTCTAGTAGCAATCAATGAAAATTTACCTCTAGAAAATAAATTGAACTTCATGATTAGTCGTGTGAGCTATTCTGTCACTAGCGATGGATCTTGCGGGTATTATGATAGAGATGATATTGACTGGGAAGAAATTGAGACGAGTGAACCTGATTGCGATTTTCTGTTTGACGAGAGTGGTCATAAAATTCCAGTGAGTAATTTTATGATTGATTGGGTGCATGATCTTAATCAAAAAGAAATATGTTCAGTTTCGTTTGATGAAGTTGATGATGACTTCTGGGGGGAAGGACATGATGATATCGAAGGCTTTATGGGGAATTATGGACCTACCAAAGAAACAACTTATGCTCGATATTTACTTGTGATAATGCCTTTATATCCAGATACTTCTGATGCTGTTTCTCAGGATGTAGCGCTTCAAACTCACAATGCCCTTCTAATGGCAAAAGATCTGAAGCATCACTCAGATTGCAAGTGGCTAAAAAGCAGATTTGATCAGGCGCTTCAAAAATCTTTTGTGCAATTTGATTCACTGGTTTGTCAAAATGACAACTCCACTCATTGGGATAGATGGTCTGATCATAAATGTGATGCGATATTTACCAAATTACTTGAAACAGTTATTGAGATGAATGACAAGGATTTATGTCGAAAACTGCTTAATATGGCTAAGCCCTTTATTATTTCTAACTTATCATCGTATAAATATGAAAATATATTGAGATTATTACAGAATGCGATCCGTCATTTTGGATGGGAAAATTTATCTGACTCATATCAAAGTATACTTGGGGCGTTATCAGGAAGCGTTGCATTAAAAACATCAACTGCGTTTGCAAAAAGCTTGGATAGTGAGGCTATGCGGACGACATTGATAGATATGTGCACCAGTATTATTTGTAGTGAATCGTCCTCTTGGGGAGGATCGTGCAACTTTAAAGATACCATTCTATCTCTGGCAATCAATATGTGTAAAACCTATTGGAATGCTTCTGATCAAGTTAAACAACTATTCTTGGACGCCTGCCTTAAGAAAAATACTAAATCCCCATCTTTTTTATCGGCATTAATCCAAAACCTTATAAGCGACTCAGAATTAGATGATAAAGAATGGTTGTTACAGCCTTTAATCACTGCTCGTTTAGAATATCTAGACAAAGAGTTGAGTGTGGGCATAAAAGATTTTTCATGGTCAATGCCAAATGCGAAGACAAAGCAAAAAATAATGATAGATTTCTTGAAAAGTGAGGGGCAACAAATGCATATAACTGGATATGATGGAATTGCAATGGCAAGAAAAGGGGTAATCACTGTAAAATCAGAATCTATTCTTCCAGAGTTTTATATTGAGTCTAATGCTAACTTTGTCAAGGTTACTACGAATTATGGATTTTCTGCCACCATGTGTGCAAAAGGTCGAGGCAAAAGCGCTTATGTCGAAATAAAAAAAGATAGAAGATATTATGAATTGTGTCTAAAGCTAAGAGAACTTCGTCAAAGTGAGTTCAAAAAACTTAAAGAATTGGCTAAAGATGAATCTATTGCTTAATCTCAAAGACTGACTATGGCGAAACTCTCGATCACTTTGCAATAGCACTGCGAGCATCTTCCATTACCTTAGAGTTTCGGTAGCAACATACTACTTGTTTTACTCGGTAATTACGTCGAAGTCCAGCAACTTGAATATCAAGCATAATAATCGGAAACTTGCATTGTCTTAGATATTTTTATGATCGTAACTTATCGTTGTTTAACGTAATTACATGGTAAGATAATGCAAAAATTTTAAAGGGTTATCTAAATGAATAAAAAACTGGTTGTAATTACAGGAGCAAGTTCCGGTTTTGGCGCTGCTATTGCTAAAAAATTAAGTCAACAAGGACATCCCTTGTTACTTATTGCCAGAAGACTGGAAAAGCTTGAGCAATTAAATTTACCAAATGCAATTTGTGCCAAAGTTGATATTACCAATCGAAGTGAATTTGAAGCTGCTGTAAGAAATGCCGAGAATAAATACGGTAAAACAGACTGCCTGATTAACAATGCTGGCGTTATGCTTTTAGGACAGATTGACAGTCAAAACAGTAACGAATTTTCCAAAATGCTTGATGTGAATGTTAATGCGCTACTTAACGGTATGCAGATTGTTCTTTCAGACATGAAAAGTCGTGATACAGGGACAATTATTAATATTAGTTCAATTGCGGGCAGAAAAACATTTCCAAACCATGCTGCTTACTGTGGCACAAAGTTTGCAGTACATGCCATTAGTGAAAATGTTAGAGAAGAAGTGGCTGCAAATAATGTACGTGTTATTACCATTGCGCCAGGGGCTGCTGAAACTGAACTATTAGGCCATACATCGTCAGATGAAATAAAACAGGGCTATGAAGACTGGAAAACAGACATGGGTGGTGTGTTATCTGCTGATAATGTTGCAGATGCAGTTGTGTATGCTTATATGCAACCTCAAAACGTATGCGTGCGTGAAATTGTTATTGCAGCAACGAAACAGCAACCTTAAGCAGTCTCGTTGATCTCACGGTATAACATATCTCTCATGTACTGCGGTTATAAGTTATCTATTTTGTCTAACATTATAGTACCACCCCTTGATTCAATATCTTATATGCTAAGAAAAAACTAGAGCTTTTTATGAAAATTAAGATTAAATCGAGTCAGTTTAATACTTATAAACATTGTTTACTTAATGCTATTACAACAAATAAGATACAGAGTGTCACGCTCGAAGATAAAGCATCCATGCTTATTTCGCTTAATAAAATCGACAACACTATTGACCTGTGTCATTTTATCGAACTTCATCTTGATGAAGTAAGTTATAAGAAATTACGTAATGCCACCTATCAGCGTAAATTCACTGAAGAAAATGATTTAGCTATGATTAAAATAAGGCGACACATATCAGATAGCTTGCAGGAAGTTGCTGATGATATGAGTAATGTGACACATGAGCAAGCTATCGAAAAGCTTATTGCACTTTACTGGAATACAAATCATGGTAGTGATCAAGACTTTATTCTGAAAAATGAGGAGAATGAAACAGAAGAGATCAAAGATAGCACCGATTTAGAGAACAGCTTCTCATTACTCAACTTTGATGATAAATGCCAGCCTGAGACAATCCAAACAAATCAAAGGGTGCGATATGACCCTAACCAACAGTATGTAGAACGGCTTTATGATGGTGAGTTAGTCACCTTAGATGAAGCATGGGATGACTATAGCAAACGATTAAAAGAAAGACAGCTTAAATCAAAGAACATTGAAGTAAGTCGCACTATCAATGAAATCTTTAATGAAGTAATGACCATAGACGGGCTATGTGGAAGAAGTGACAAAAATGCAAGATCGAAATTTAATCACCTCATTTGACTTCATTTTAAATTGCTCATTATCCATGTTATTGTGTTGATTGCATCCCTATGACGCCATAAGGCATAGGAGCATCTTGAATTTCAACTCCTATTGAATCACTTATCGTTTTTAAAAGAGTTTTCTGAGTAACAGGATCATAAGTTAAGTACGCTCCGTCAACAGAAGACAAATTAACTGTGGCAAACTCTTTATTGACACCAAGTGCAACAAAATGTGCATAACCAACAGGAGGAGGTGTGAGATTATTTTGTGTAATCACAATTATGAAACCTTTAAAAGGTAATATTTGTTTAACCGTTTGATTAGTAAAATTTTCAGTTCTTAGTAAGGTTAAACTTGGTGTTGCAGGTGTATATTTATATAACATAATAGAAGATGGATATGACAGCACTATGAAATCATCTGTTGAACTATTTGGAATAATTTGTGGTTCATAAACCATATTAGTCGTAGGCGTTAGAGATAAAACTTCTGTTGCGCTTGAAAATGATATCGGTTGATCGTTTAGTGATAAAGAAATGATACTTGCTAGCCCTGTGTTTGTTGATAAAAAAACTAAGGCTTTTGTAGTACTTTGTTTACTTTCTAAATCAATTGGCAAAATATAGCTACTACTGATATTCGCAAGTTGTAGTAAATTAAAAGCAGATTCCATTTCCGTGCCGTTATCAGAATAAAGCCAAGCTTGAATTTGATTAGACGTATCATTTGTTATAGCTAAAGTATAAAGATCTTTGTAATCATTAATCAATTTTGTAGTCAGTAGTATTTTTCCTGATGGCAGTAGCGCACTATAGGTAAATGTAAATGATGAAAGTACCGCAGACAAAAGAACAAATTGTACAACCTTTTTCAATGTAGTGATTAACTGCATAAAAACTCCTATTTTTTAAGGTGAAACTTGCCAGCCATTTCCTGGCGGAGGGCGATTTGGGGCAATTGAACGGTTATAGTTAATATTTGCAATATATTGAGTGCCAGAATATGTTACGACATCATCTTTATAGTAGCGTACCTGATTATTATATGTTGGAGCTTCATTTTCAGGAATAACTATTCGCCAACGATTATTATTGTTCTGGTATGGATTGTTACTAGTCGAGGTAACATTCACAAATACTTGATTATCATAACTAATTTGCAAACCCACTGTATAAACTATATTTGAATCATAGGTTAAAGGATTACTATCTTGGGAAACAATGCGCCACTTATTTGCCTGCTGATATGGTGTTCTATTTTTATTACTTTTCTTTATGTTAACAAAAGTATAGCCATTATAAGTCACAAAATCTCCTGGATTATACACCTGACTTTGCCATGCTGTTGGATTAAATTGCGCCACAGCCCACTTATTGTTTGGTGGTGCTCCAACGTTTGTTCCATTGTTAGCAGTAGCGACATACTGCACACCATTCTGTGTAATAATATCTCCTTTATAATATTTTACATTGGTATTCCAGTCAGGATATGTTCCACCAGGAATGACTAAACGCCAATTATTTGGGTTACTATACGGATCTTTATTATTACCACTATTAATGGCGGAAGTTGACACAAATATTTGCCCATCAAAAGTAATATAACTTCCTTTTGGATACTGTTGACCTGTGTCATAATCAGGTGGAGGAGTATTCTCTTGACCTATAATATTTTGCCATGATAGCGTACTGAAATTAGCTGGTTGTGATATTAGACTTGGAAGGGCAATACTTGCCAGCCATGCACTTGCTGTTGAGGTATCATATATGAGCAAATTCCAATACCACTCTCCATCACTTAAATACCATCCTTGTTCTAATTTATAAGTACCATTGTCCTCAAATTTCAAATTATAACTACCGCCAGATGCAGGGTTGTATGTTAACTGCTTACCAGTTGATTCAACCGCTCCGGAATTATCTACGGTGATAGTTCCCAAAAAACCTGCTTGCCCATCATCTAATCCACCTGAGCCAGAAATTTGTTGTTCTGCATTAAGGTTAGTTAAAATAACCACTGGAATATTTATGTTTTGTGTTGTTTGTGGTGTTAAATCATTTTGTTGGCGATATTGGCTCGGTGCATTTACAACTGCCACATAATCTGCTTGATGCCCTGTTTGCGCAGAAACCTGCATAGTCACATGATATTGCAATATTGCTGAAGCATTGTTAAGTTTCACGCTATCAGGATAAATGGCATTATTTAAATCTGATGATACTGTACTTGTTACAGTCACCGTTGAATTACCAGAGTTATAATTTTTAACTGACGAGTTTATCGGTGTGTTTGTATACAGATAATCATTTGCTTCCAGTGTTGTTTTTAAAGATAAAAATGCACTATTTCTGGCATTGCTATAACCCTCGATTGCTTTATTTTGTACAATATTAATTTTTAACATATATAAAATAGAGCCCGACAAAATAGCCACAACAGCAACTATAATTAAAGCGATGAGTAAAACACTACCATTTTGCTTATGCTGATATGTCTTGGAACTACTTGACTTGAAATCATCCATAAAAATATCCTTATCATTTAGGTGGTTATATGTTTTTTGTATTGTCCTTGTAAGCATCAGCATTTATCGAAACTCCTCTATACCGTAAATACTTGTACAAGGTTGTTTTAGATATTTTTAACTGCGACGCAATTTCATTAACTGGCAGTTCTTGTTGTTTATATAATGCTTCAGCTATCGCTGCTTTTTTAATGGAGTCCTCAGGTAAACCCTTTGGTCTACCCCCCATTCTTCCACGAGCACGTGCAGACTTTAATCCTGCCATGGTTCGCTCCCGAATTAGGTCTTTTTCAAACTCCGCTAAACTGGCAAAAAGATTAAACATCAACTTTCCATGAGCTGTAGTAGTATCTATAGGATCATTGAGGCTTATAATACCAACCTGCTTGTCTAATAACTCATTGACTACTTTTACGAGATGGTGCAAAGAGCGTCCCATGCGATCAAGTTTCCAGATAACAAGCGTATCACCTTTTTTAACTTTAGCTAATAGTTGCAACCATTCTGGTCGATCTGCCTTGGCACCCTTGGCAACTTCGGAGTAAATTTGATCGCAACCATATTTCTCAAGCGCATCAATTTGCAGATTTAACGACTGATCTTTGGTACTCACTCGTGCATATCCATATTTCATAACTAAAAGTACACTTATTTTTAATATTTACAGCTTAGCTTAACATTAATAAAGTAGACAACAATATTTTACTGATTTTGCAAATTTTATTGTAGAATCCCCATAATCTAAAAACGTTAATAATAACCTCCGTTAAAGTGAACCGCTAATGAGTGCTAGAAAGGTCAATATTTTATCAGATGCAGAAATAGCTTATTATTATCATTTGCCTGATTTTGATAAGAATGAGCGTGAGTTATACTTCAGCTTAAATAATGCCGAGCTTGCGTTGGCAAATAAGTTTGAGACAGATAATACTTTTTTGTTCTTTATATTACAGCTTGGCTATTTTAAGGCAAAGCTAAGATTTTTTGATTTCAATTTTGAAACAGTCCCTTTGAAAGATATTCAGTGCATTACAGAAAAATATAATAAATTGTCCATACCAACAGCGCAATCTATTTCAAGGGATGCGCGAGATCGGCAACGTATATTAATTCTGGAGTACTTTGCTTACGTGAAATGTGCTGGTGAGCACCTGCAAAAAGTTGAGAAACATGCTGTAAATTTGCTTAAAACACATCCTAAGCCACATAATATGGTACGAGAGATCATCCAATTTTGTGACACTAACAATATTATGTTGCCAAGCTATCGCAAACTTCAAGATCTCTATACAAACGCATATGCAACTGAGCAATCTCGACTGGCAGAAATCTTTAACAAGTTACCTGATATAACATGTGGTAAAATTAAGAAACTGATCAACAATGAAGATGGCGATTTGTCGTTAAATAAAATTCGCTACGATCAGGCTGATTTCAGCTATGGCGAGATTATGAAGACCGTCAAACAGGTCAACACCCTAAGATCAATCTATCTGTATGCCAAAGACTTCTTACCTAAAACAGTATTATCAAATAATGCCATAAAATATTATGCCAACTTAGTTGACCAGTATCCTGTATCAAGGTTAAGAAAGCTTAATGAACAAGATCAAAAGCTATATACGGTCTGTTATATCTATCACAGATATCAAGTCTTAACGGATCATGTGATTATTAACTTTATGCATTATGTTGAACTTATACGGACAGAAATTAAAGAGCATACTGAAACGCAAATGGCTAATTATATGGCTAACATCATCAAAAAGTACCCAAAACTCGCAAAGTTTTTCAGGTGGTTTCCTCAACAGGAATCAGTAACTCAATCCAGTGATAATTTTTTCAAAAGTGCCTTCAATATCTTGCCAAAAAGCGATTTTGAAAATCTGGCTAAATATTTTGAAGGGCTTGATTTTGATTTTAACTCTGAAAAATGGCTTTATGTTGAGCGTGAGTTTAGAACAACATCAATGTACCTAAGACCAACGTTTTTAGCAGTCGACTTTGAGCATTATAAAAGCAATCATCAAATATTTGAGCTTATGAAAATATTGAAGAATCACTATGGCAATAATAGGTCACCAAAGCAACTAAAAATATCCGATGATCTTGGTCTTAGTATTCCTACTGAAATGGTCAACTATCTTAAAAGTGATCCAAAGGATCAAACAATCAATCCGCATCGCTTTGAGTTTTATGTTTATGAGAAAATTTACCATCATATCAAAAGAGGTCGTATGTACTGCAATGATAGCCTGTCTCATCGTGATATTGATTGCGATATGGTGCCAGATTCAATGGTTGATAAGGTAGATGAAATTGCACAGCAGTATGGTTACCCGAAGCTTGCTATCTACTGTGATCAAAGACTTGATGATCTTTTAGATGAACTGGATCAAGCTTGGGAAACCTTACAAACCAATATTAAAGAAGGCGAACATCAAGGCATAAGTATTAGTTACGATAATGATGGCAATCCTTCATGGCAGCTACAGTATGATGCAAGCGTAAAAAATGATGATTCGTTTTTCACAAGTCTCAATAAAATAGATATTGCTGACATCTTTAGTTATATTGACCAAGAAACCGATTTATTTTCTGTATTTGAACATATAAAAGGCAAATATGTTAAAAGAGACAAGCCATTGGCATTAAATATGATTGCCTGCATATTATCAGAAGCTTTTGGGTTTGGAGTGGAGAAAATGTCCGAGATGTCTGATATTAAGTTTAATACACTGCGCTATACCCATGAGGATTTTATTTCAATTGAAAATCTCGAAAAGGCAAACATTCATATATCAAACTTTGTTAACTCATTGCCTATTTTTAAAGCTTGGAATTTGTTATGTGATAAGCTATTGGCTGATCAAGATGGACAAAAAGAATCAACAAAAAACAGTACCATAAAATCACGATACTCAAAAAAATACCTTGGTAAAGGAAAAGGAATATCAGTCCTCTCATTAATAGCTAATTTTGTTGCTGTTAATGTCAAGAATATTGGCTTGAATGAGTATGAAGGACACCATTTGTTTGACATGGTCTATGATAATAAATCTGATATTAAAGTTAATGCAGTCACTGGAGATAGTCACTCCATTAATCAAATAAATTTTGTAGCACTCGATGCGATTGATGTTGAGTTTTTGCCTTCAATGAAAAGGGTAAAAAATGAAACTGATGACCTGGTTTCAACAAAAGAGCCGTCGCATTATAGTGGCATTATTAAACCTGCTTCCAAAGTTGAAAAGGAACGTATTAAAAAGCATAAAAGAGGCATTGCACGTGTGCTTATATCTTTAATCACACAAAATAATACGCAAGCAACGCTTATACGGAAACTCAATTCCCATTCGCGCTATGCAGGACTTAGAAGAGCGCTATATGAGTACAACAAAATATTCAAAAGCATTCATGTGCTTAATATGTTAAATGACATGTCGGTTAGAAAGGCGATGAAGACAGCTCGCAACCGTACAGAAGCATATCATCAGTTACAGAAGTTAATCCGCAATATGTACCATGGTATTTTTAAAAGGCAAAGAGATGTTAGTCACAGTATTTCGACTGAGACAGTTAGCTTAGTATCGAATGTTATTGTTGCCTATAACGCTATCATACTTAACAAACTGTATGAAAAAATGATCAATGCAAATGCTGACCCTGCACTTATCAAGGAATTCCTAAAGATATCACCGATGGCATGGTCACATATTGCCTTTACAGGTAGGTATAATTTTAGTGGAAAGCCAATCAATTTGGACTTAGAAGCAGTTGTCAGGGCACTGGAAGTAGAACTACAAAAGTTAGGTATTATGCCAAGAAAACAGGCTGCTTAAATTCTGATCTTGCATTTTTGTCACTTCTTCCACATAGCCCGATAGAGAATATTACACAGATGTCTGAGTTATGCCACACAGTTAGAAAAAGCTTGATAACTAAAGGTACTTTGAGCGATTTTATAGAAAAAGATCAATGTATATTGAGTAAAGCTTTCAATTATGCAGAGTATGAAGAAGATGCCTATGCTTACCAGATTATGGATATGATGGTTAAATGTTTTGGGGTTGAGTTTATTTTGGTAACAAAGAGCAAATCAACACGGTTTGATAGTGCGATGGCATTTTCAGGAATGCCTGTAAATGTTCAGGCTGCATATGATATTTATCAGCGGTTTTATAAGTTTTTTAAGACTTATGCTAAAGAAAAAATGAACTCCTTTCATAAAAATACAAAATTAGCAAAGAAACGTTTAAAAGTTGAATTTGCTTTACTCGATGTTACCAATAATATGCATAAAAAATTTAATCTTGAATCAGGCTCTGAGTATGGCGAATATGATTTTTTGGATTCCAAAAAACGTCAGGAAATAAACAGCTGGCAAGGCATATTCAAGTTTGATAGTTTCTATGGAGAAGTTTATTAAATAATTATTTTCAAGTGGCATCAATATGACTTAAACCTGCCTCTGAAAAGCAAACAATTCTCTCTGAGAGACGTGTTAATCTGTTATTCTGCGTCACATTTCTAACTGCCATGCCAATGGCTTTGGCTTCACCCAGCAGTATCACCAGCTTTTTACCGCGTGTGACACCTGTGTAGAGCAGGTTTCTTTGAAGCAGCATATAATGCTGCATTGCAATTGGAATAATCACCACAGGATATTCAGATCCTTGAGATTTATGGATAGATGTGGCATAAGCTAGATCGATTTCATCCAACTCACTAAAATCATAAACCACTTCAACACCTTCAAAATCTACCGTGACTTCCAGCTCAACATGATCTACCTTACGGATTAATCCCAGATCGCCATTAAAAACTTCTTTGTCGTAATTATTAACGGTTTGCACAACTTTGTCCCCCACGCCAAACGTCCAGCCAAATTTGGTAATACTTGCGATGGGTTCTGGGTTGAGTAATTTTTGCAGCTCTATGTTTAGCGATTTAACACCCAAGCCACCACGATTCATCGGTGTCAGAATCTGTACATCGGTGATGGGATTGAAATTCAAGACATTAGGAATGCGATCAGAAACTAATCGGGTGAGTTTTTCATAAATTGCCTCAGGATCTTCTGCATGCACTACATAGAAATCTGTTTTGTCACCCTTCTCAGCTTTAAAGGGTGTTTTACCTGAGTTAATACGATGAGCATTAATAATAATCTGTGATGAGGCCGCTTGTCTGAATATTTCAGTCAGTCTCGCTGTTGGGACTTTCTCTGAGGCAATAATATCAGCTAATACTTTACCTGGTCCAACCGATGGCAGCTGATCAATATCGCCGACAATCAAAACGCCTGTGCGATCAGGTAATGCTTTCAAAAGGCTATTCATTAGTGTGACATCCACCATAGAGGCCTCATCAATCACTAACAGATCAGTTTGCAGTTGATTTTCATCATTATGATTAAAGCCCCCTTCTTTAGGGTTGAACTCTAATAATCGATGAATGGTTTTTGCCTCAAGCCCTGTGCTTTCTGACAGCCGTTTAGCAGCTCGCCCTGTTGGTGCACACAGTGATACTTTCGCTCTTTTGGCTTTGATGATGCGAATAATACTGTTTACAACCGTTGTCTTACCAACACCCGGACCACCTGTAATGCAAATGACTTTACTGTTAACTGCCATGCTAACGGCTTCCTGTTGTGAGGCAGACAGTTTTAAATGCGTGACTGTTTCAACCCATTTAAGGGCTTCTTTAATATCAATCTGATCCCATGGGCGTTCAGCATCTAAAAGACGATTAATATGTTTAGCAACACCTACCTCTGAATAATACAGCCAGTTAACATAAAGACATGGCTTTTCTTTGATTTCATCTTGGATTAATTTTTCATCATCGATCTCAGCAGTAATGGCTTCAGTAATAATATCTTTTGGAATCTCAAGCATGGCAACCGCTTTAGTAATAAGCTCATCTTTGAAGATAGCGCAGTGCCCTTCGGTATTCATATCCTGAATCACATGGACAACACCTGCTCTTGCTCTGATGATTGATTGAGAACCAATACCCAGTTTGGCAGCCAACTCATCTGCGGTTTTAAAGCCAATGCCATGAATATCATTTGCCAGACGATAGGGGTTCTCGGTGATTTTATCAATCGAATCATCACCATAGGTTTTATAAATACGTGTTGCGCGTGACGTGCCGATGCCGTGAGACTGTAAAAACACCATGATTTCTCGCACTGCTTTTTGCTCATCCCATGCCGAGGTGATTTTAGCGACACGCTTGGGACCAATCCCATCAAGCTCAAGTAATTTCTGTGGAGTTTGTTCAATCACATCAAAGATTTGCTCACCAAACCCTTTAACCAGTGTTTTAGCAAACACAGGACCTATACCTTTAATGAGTCCTGAACCTAAATATTTGGTAATCCCTTCGATGGTTGTCGGTGGCACGACTCTGATCGTAAGCGCTTTAAATTGTCGACCATAGTTTTTATCGTTAATCCAGTTACCTTTTGACTCGATTAATTCGCCAACACTCACTGCCGCGCAGGTACCTGTAATAGTTACAAGATCACGAATGCCTTTACATTTAACGCGTAAAACACAAAAACCAGAGTCCTCACTGTGAAATGTAATTCGCTCTACATTGCCATGTAGGTTTTCAGATTCATACTGATGCATCCGTATTATCCTTTATCTGAGTGACATTTACTGTATAAGCATCACATCTTATTACCGGCAAAGCTGGATATTTTGGTTTCGTCTTGCTGCAACATTTCCAGTAGTTATTATGGCCTTTGGGGTGTGGTATTTTTATAGCATTTAAACAGATTTCACATAAACCGGCGTACATGGCGTGCCCTACAGAATATTATCCTTAACGGCAACCTTGTGACAGGTAAAGTCTAGGTTTTCATCTGTACACGCGTTTAACGCCGTGTACAGCTCTTCAATGTCGGTTGATTTAGGCTTCAACTTACCGGATTTGATCAATCGGATATATTCACCCATTGAGATGCTATAAGCATTGGGTGTTACGCCCTTGCCAAGGTAAGTATTAGTATAAGCAACCACCTGATCTCCCTGATAGGCAACATAAGCTTGAGAGTAGTTAACCTCTCCAAAATTAGATTCAATAGGTTTTGTCACACCAACCACAATACTTTTAACAGTAAACGCTTCTGGTTCAGGCACACGAAGTATCAATTTACGATACCATTTTTTATTCTCAAGTGCAGGTATCAGCTTGAAGCTCTGAATACCAAAAACAATTTCACTGGTAAATTCAATCGGGTTTTTGATCAGGTAGTAAAACCATAAGAGTGGACGTTTGATATTTAAAAAAAACATCGGTAGGCGATTACCTATGCCAGGGTCTGATTTTCTAAGTTTGTAAATATTCATCATGTGATTAATCGAGTAAATAATTTCTCTGATTAGCGTAATACCTGCACCAATCAGGTAAACATAAAGGATTATTTGAATGATCATTATTACAGCTCTTGTTTGTTGCGTTATCATTATTACTTATGCGGTATCATACCATAAGCATGAATATAGTCAGCAAAACTCGTCTGTGAGTCCTGATTTTTGTTTCATCCAAGGCAATGAGTAATAAATGTATGCAATTTATAACCGCTAACTAATAGAATATCACGCTCATTGCTACGCATAGACTTATATGATTGTCCACCAGTCTTGCCCGTATGAATAAAAAGCCCTTTTGAATAGCCTTTTCTGGCTATCGTTTTGCTAAAATCTTCAACGTGCGCTGGATTAATGTGACTATGGTATCTCTTTGCCTGAACTGGCCACCAAAAACCACTCAGTTTGACATAGCCATCAAATCCCCCATCACCTGTGTATCTTGGATTGCGTTTGATTTTAAATCTACGCATGGCAAAACAGTATAAAAGCAACTCTTCAAATACTAGGGGATCAATCTTGCGGGTATAGCTAAAAAATCGTGGTGCAGAATTTCTAAAATCAGCTTTGTTTAAGAGTTTCATAATTCTTCTAGCTTGTCTGATATTACGATTATGAATGTGCTTGCGCACAATAAAATTAAGCCAGACATTTTCAATGAGTTTGTCGCAAAACCTTTGCATCTTATGCTGTAAATAACTTGCAGGCCTATGATTAATAATTACATTGATTTCCATAACTGCTCCCTATGCTGATTCAAGGTGCTTACATTTTGGATAAGCTGAACAGCCTAGGAACTTACCTTTTTTACCCTGTCGAATATATAAATCACTGCCACATTTAGGGCAAGGCTTATCAGCTTTTTCAGATGCTATTTTTTCAAACTGTGGTTTACCATGGCTGTCGGAGTAGATTGCTTTGCACTCAGGATAGCCACTACACGCCCAGAACTTACGCTTCTGCTTGCCTGTTCTTAAAACCAATGGATGGCTATTGCATTCCGGGCATTGAATATCAGAGGTAACGACAGCAGCTTTCGCTTTAGGTGAGCCTCTATAGTCATCCATTTTAGTGTCACAACCTTCTTTATAACCTGAGCATCCCCACCAGTAACCTTTGCCTTGCTTAGACTTGTGTTTAATCATCGACTTACCACATTGTGGACATGGATTGGCGATGACTTTTTCGACCTTACCATCCATTGAGCGAATAACATCAATGTTTTGATGCAGGCTTGTCTGAATACCTTCAATAAAATTCTGATAAGTCTCTCTGCCTTTAGCAATCTCACTAAGCTTCTGCTCCCAATCTGCGGTAATCACAATATTTGTTAATGCATCAGGTAATTGTTTAATAATTTCACGTCCCTTAGAGGTCGAGATGATATATTTACCATCAACTTTGACATAGCTTCTTTGCTTTAGTGTTTCAATAATATCTGCACGCGTGGCTTCAGTACCTATACCTTGAACTTCAGCCAACATCTTTTTGGCATCCTGATCATCTACCTGACGACCACAGTTTTTCATCGCTGAAATCAACGTGGCATCTGTGTAATGTGATGGTGGCGTTGTCATTTTGTCATGAATATTAATCTCATCACAGTTTAATGGCTCATCGACCTCAACCACAGGCAATTCTTTTTCAATACTATCTTTGCCTTTTTTATCTTGATCTTTATCAGAATGTTTTTGAATCGCTCGCTTCCAACCCTGCTCAACTGGGACAATACCTTTTGTTTTGAAAAGCTCATCTTCACAGATGATTTCAATCACTGTTTCATTAAAAACGTATTTACCCATAAACTGTGCCAGATAATAGCGAACAATAATATCGTAAACATTGGCTTCAATCTGAGTCATATTGGATTTATTGACCTGAGCACTATTGGTAGGAATAATGGCATGGTGCGATGATTCACTGACTTTTTTATCATTCCAGCAACGCGATTTATACTGTACATCACAGTGCTGAACAAGTTCACTGTAACCCAGTTGATTAAGGTGCCCTAAAATCTGTGCTGTTTCGCCAAATTGAGATAAAGGCAAATAACCACAATCAGTGCGTGGATAAGTAGTTGCTTTATGTGTTTCATAAAGTGCTTGCGCTGCATTTAAAATACTCTTAGCGTCATATCCATGTTTTTTATTAGCAATCTTCTGTAGCTCTGAAAGGGATAATGGCAATGGTGCTGCCTGTTCTTTCTTCTTTGTTTCACATGTCTTGACAGTACCAGGCTGCTTAATACATTTCTCAACCACTGCTTCTGCAAATCCTCGATCAAGGCAACGCCCCTCTTCATCACCCTTAAGAAAATCAGGAACTACCCAGTCACACTCTACCTGATCAAATTTGGCTTTTATGATGTAGTAAGGCTTTGGTTTAAAGTTTTCAATTTCAATATCACGTTCAACAATGAGGCGTAATGTTGGCGTCTGAACCCGCCCTACTGAAAACACATTGCTGCTGTCACCAAAAACAAGTGTGCTTGCTCTTGAGTATGACATGCCACATAACCAGTCAGCTCGTTGTCTGCCAAGCCCTGCCCAGAAAAGGTTCTCCGTCTCACTGCCCTCTTTCAGATGACTGAGTGCTTTTTTAATTGAACTATCATCTAATGCAGACAACCATAACCGTTTAAGGGGTCCATTATATCGGGCATTACCAAGGATTAATCTTGCAATTAACTCACCTTCGCGATCAGCATCTGTTGCAATCACCACTTCACTTGCCTTGGCAATCAGACCCTTAACTACAGCAAGCTGTGCTTTTGATTTAGGATTAGGTGATAACTTCCACCTTTCAGGAATAATCGGCAAATCTGCCAGATTCCAATTTTTATATCTCTCATCATATTTCTCTGGGTCAGCAGGTTGTAATAAATGACCAAATCCCCAGGTAACTATGTCACTGTGACTTGATAAGTAACCTTCTGATTTACTATTACAGCCCAGCACTCTGGCAATATCTCTGCCCTGAGAGGGTTTTTCTGCTATAAATACTCTCATGTTTTACTCCATTTCATATCTGTCTTTTATACCTTTCCTATCTTTTTAACTCAAAAGACCCGCCAGATGCTCTTTACCCTTTTCACTGAATAGCATATCTGCTAGCATCTGCCTTTCGTTAGTATCATTTAACCCCCAAAATGCGTGCTTGATCACCTGCTTAGCATAATTAAGCCTTCCTGTTTCACTTTGGGCATAATCTTTTACATCATCATGCTCATGGAGATTTTTATTGTCCCAGCTTCTATCTTCAAAACCATTATTAATCGCATGGTTATAATTAACCTTGGCATTAAATGTATTAAGGTTGTAACCAACATACTTGTGCTGCGTATAACATAATCCTGTACTATCTGAATCACTCAACACAGTCAGAAGCTGTGTAATATCTCTAGCATCAACAACACGCTCACACCAGTTAACATCAGATATTTTCAAATAATCTGTTAATGCCTTAGCGATTTCATTCTGATAACGTTGATGTGCTTTATCCCATTCCTTAATTGTCGCGTGATAAAATTTAATATCTTTTAAATCATAGTGCTTTTTAAGCAACTGAAAAATAGTGCTTCGGTACGAATAATTATGACTTTGATGGCGTGGCTCATAAATAACAATATTGACTCCTGATCTGCTATAACTTATATCAAGCATGCTAAAGAGCTTTTTAAGAAAACTATTAGGCGCTTTATCTTTTAGGTAAATCGTAAATTTCTGTAGCTCATTCACAACAGGATAATTAAATTCACGCTGTATTTTTTTAGGTAGTGGTAATGATTTTACCGAAAGCTGATTAAGATAATAGGTATACATCCCCATCGCAACCATTCCAATAATATCATGGCGTGGATTACTGGTAATATCATGAAAAGCACTCATAAATTGATAATCATGATGGTGTGATTGACTGTCATTATCTGTATGCAGATACTCATGCAATAACAGATAAGCAATTTGAAACCCACCTGATCGTGATAGCGTATCAAGATACTTAAGCATATGTTTTGCAATAACGATAGTATCAGAGCCATTTGTCCATCCATCAGCAACATCACTAACGCCAAGCAGGATTCGTCTAGCAGTAATGTTAGCATCACTGATTTTTGAAAGTTCTCTTGCCATTAATTTTGAGCCATGCCAGATGGCATTGCGTGCTGCCGCTTCTCTTGAGGTATAATCTGATTTAGGGTGTATTAAACTTTCATCAACCAGATTTGATGCTATTTCATTAAATGAAACAATGTCTTTACTTTCAAGCTCAGCAATAATGCGCCTTCTAACATCGTAGTAAGTTAAAAGTGTGACTGCAATGGTTTCTATAAGCTCATGGATACTATCAACATCAAATTCGTCAAGCACATCATGGTCTAATACCTGTGCTAATCGTCTTGAAGCAATTGACTCTGCTACACGTGAACCCGATTCGGGTGAAACCGTTAGTTTTAATATGTTATGCAACATTGATCGAATAGATATTGAATGACCACGACAATCTTTAAGCAATGAAACATCGAGCACATCATTATTATCCAGCTCACCACATTTAAACAATCGTATCAAACTACGCCTTGTCGCAGTATCTACACGAGAGGTTTTACCACTCTTGCTCGCTTGTTCTTTCGCCTTATCAGAAATATGCTGAGCAATCTTTCGCCACAATGGATCAGTATCAGAGATTTCATTGCGTGCCATATTCAGTTTAAGCGCTTTCTTGGTGACAACAATACCCTCAACGCCATAGTAATAGGCATCCAATGATTTAACGAAAACACCCTGACTATATATTCTCATGCCATTTGATTTTTTCCACTGAATGAGTACCTCATCATCTTCAATGTCCCACTGCTGGGAATCTAAAGGAATATTGAGCCTATCACCATTAAAGATAAGCTCGATATCACAAAAAGACAGGAAGTTTTTCAGATCATCTTTGATCGCATACACATCTATTTCACTCAATGACTGGTAAAATTTACCATCTACACGACAGCCATCCCATTGAATATCCTCATGCTTTTGAAATTCAAAGCTAAATCCATTTTTACGCGTATCCACGTGCATAGCATAAAACTTTGATGTCCACGTTACCTCACCAAATGCCATAATTTGCCCACGACCAATTCTAAAGCGCCCAAATACGGCATCCCCTTCCTGATGCGGCTCCCCAAAGTTCTTAAAATAGGTTTTAATGCTTTCTTCGCTCTCAAAACCTTTACCCCAATCTCTAACGCTAAAACCTGCTCTACTGACTACAATCTCACATTTCTTACTGCCTGCATCAATTGCATTCATAACCAGCTCACGAATCGCCGTAGCAACGGTGCCATTTTGCGAGTAAATCAAATCATGGATGATATTAGCGTGTACATCAAAATCAATTCGCTCTTTTGTCTCACTCTCCTGTCGAGATAGCGAAATGTTTTTATTCATATCATCAAGACTATTATGTATCTCTATGATTGCGTACTTGTTTTTTGCTCTCATCAACATTTTAGCTCTCCTTGAAGATTTATTTAACGCCACAACATGATACTGCGGCGTATTTTTTGAATGTATATCTAACTAACAACCTTTAAAGGTTAAAACTACTGCTGTATATTCTTGCGGTACAAATGTCCTTGGCTTCTGTACCATTTTAATGGTAGCAGTAAGATTTGAGTCATTAGAAGTAAATAATTTATCAGGGGTCCCTGACTTGGAATAAACTGAGAAAGCACATGCTTTGTGTTTAACTGGATCGTAAAAACTTAAAAACACCTGATCATTTGGCGTGAATTTCACTTCCATTGGCTTGCCACTATAAGCCTCAGTAAAGGATCCCAAAAATCTAAACCCCGCATCAATAATATTATTGTTAGAATCAGGGTAAATAACCTGATTGAGACCATAAGCAATTGTGTTTTTATAATCAACCACTGAAGCAGTTTCAGTATTTTCAGTCGTTACATAATATTTACTCCCTGATGCATTTTCAATTCTCAATGCCATAGTTGCGTAGCTTCTTTCAGGCACGCTTGGGAAGTTTTTACCATCATAGGGTAATGGCTCACATCCACCACTCATGCATGGCACCGATGCATAAGCAGACGTAACACCAATCAATGACAAAATTGAAAAATTTATTATTTTTTTCATTAACATAATACTATCCTTATTCTTGTATTGCTAAGGGTGTTTTTGGTAGTTCTGATCAGTCTCTCCACCCTTAATGGTTATAAATTTAATACTTTTACGCTGATCAGAATTTTTTATTAAATGTCTTCTAATGAAATGCCTCTGATTAAAGATTTTTATGCTGATGCCTCTAGCTCTACAGTTTCAACTTTTCCCGCATCATCAGGGTTTTCAGATATTGAGGATTCAGCATTATCCGAACTGGTCTCATCACACTCACCATTAGTGCTAAGTTTTGGTTCATCAAGCTTTTTATGTGCATAGTCAATATCCAACATACTGTGGTGATAGACCCCATCATATATGTCATCAGTAATATTAAGTTTTAGGACAGATTCAAATTGATTATTTGCCTCAATAAACGTCTCACTTCGCGCAGCAAAATCTTCTGCGGTTATGCTTTGATGAACCTTGCCATAGCGCATACATTGACTGCCAATCTCCTGCATTGGCGCAAGGATCTTCGTAATTTCTTTTTTAGCTTCTGCCTGAGTAATGCGCCCATAGTACACACCGCTTTTAATCACCGATAAAGGCAGATTAAAACGGTAAATCTGTCTTAAAAACAGTGAGATCAGTTTATTGTCATAGGTTATACCCAGTTTGATCATACGTTTAGGTCGAACCAACGCCATGTTTTTAAGTGAGTTACTTAAGTTACGATAAGTTTGTGTCCCCGTATAAGCTCGCTCACGTGTTGGGCATTTTTTAATGAAGTTCTTTAAAAGCGCAATAGCAAATAAATTACCTTTGCTGGCATCTTCACAAAGCTGATTGAGCTTTTTATTCAAACTTCTAATTACCTGATTCTTTTCACCAAAAAAATGATCTACCAATTCTTGCCAATACAAATTAGCAACAGTAGACAATACGATTTCTTGATTATTGATCATTTCATTTTTCATGCGTTTCTCCTTCTATTATTTACAGGTTATTTAACTTCATTAACGCCAACTAAATTGATTGCTGCCTGATAATCTGCTATTGCCTTAATGGGTAGTTGTGGCAACAGATTATTTGCTAAAGCTAAAGGCATGACTTCTTTTTGGCGCTCCAGATTAGCAACAGGCAAATCATTCAAATTCAACTGACATATTCTGTTGGTGACTTTATGGATAGACCTCATGTATTTATTTTCTTTCTGTCCCTTGAAAGTACTGCTTTTAAATACACCCGTCAGTTTTGTGTATTCAAACTGTACATAAACCATATCTAACAGAACAATAAGCGTGGCATACTGAAAACAGATTGAATTGTTTACCATCAGATCATAGTTTGCCTGTGGCTTTGGCTGCCACTTAAGAGGTGGTTTATGCGCTTTATTGATTTTTGTTAAAAGGTTAATGTGCTTTTTGTAAAATTTAGCTATGCGCATCATATCGCCAAGCAACTCAAAAAGCATAATGTAGGCATTAATATCACCTCTTGATGCCATATGGTTCAATCGACTGAGTTTTGCCAGCGCAATAAAAACACGTCTTTTATCAGCTATGCGACTATCAAAGAGTCGTTTGGTCTGGTTAGAGACAACTTCAAGTTTAATAATCTTATCCATGACTAACCTCTTCTTTACTTTTTTTATTTTTCTTATCTTTTTTATCTTCTTTGTCTGTCGTATCTTTATTTATTTGGTTAACTGTGTTGGTTGGTTTTATGATTTGAATGCTGCGAATCGTAGCGCTTAATGGCTGGTAGATAGCATTGCTCTTGAAGGCACTAGTGTAGTAAAAACAAACTTTTTCAAATTGCTCAGAACTATTGTTACTGGATTGACAGGCATATACGGTATGGTCGATCACACCCATCTGCATTGCTTTTTCTATTACTGAATCAACATCTGTGTCAATTTTCTCGCGCTTACAGAAGTACTCCCAGAAATCAACAGTGATGTAGATGCCTTCTTTCGGAGTTGAGCTATAAAATAATCGATATGGTTTCCCGTTAATTTCACGTAATGAAAATCGTAACCATTTTTCAAGCTGAGCAGGGTTTAATACTATATCGGTATGGTCGTCTTGTTTGTTGCCTGCCTCACTTTCACTTGTTTTCTCAGAAGTTTCTGAATTTGGATGTGTTTTATTTTCTGCTGATGAATGCTTATTGTCCGGTGTCGTTTTACTTTGAGTTTTTTGTGAGTTTAAAGCGCTGTTATTTTTAGTGTCATCATCATTAGTTTGCTTAACATGACCACCGATGGGCGTGTCAAGTATCTCTTGTGCTTTTTCAGTATCTATATCAACAAAATTAACACGTTTCATAATGTCACGTATGATCTTGGTCTCTGGATGATTAATATCATCTTTAAGGAAATCATCAGGCAATATATCTCGTGCAAAATCAGGGTTATCTGGCTTTAAAATAGGAAATCTAACTTTGTATGCCTTATTTGCCGCATTAATAAATATGGCATGCCCATTTGGCAAAGACATTAGAAGTTCAGGCGTTAACAGACTTACCCTCTCTGTATTTAGTGAGTCTCTATTAGATGATCTGAAGCCATGCCCACTTGTATCAGTCACTCCACTATCCTGAGTTGAGGAGGCTACCATGATAGAATCAAAGCTCTCGCAAAGCATTTTAGCATCGTTTTCCTCTTTAATTCTGAAGATTAACTTCCACCCCTGTGAATTAGCAATGACTTGCGATGCTTTAAGTTTATCACCACCAAAAGCAGTTGCTAAATCTTTCAACGTTTGCGTTGCCCAGGAGATGCGGAAACCCGTACCACGCGCTTTGTTTAGTAGCTGGATAAATTCATCATTTGCAACCTCTGCCGTCTCATCAATGAATAAAAAAACACCCTCACCATTTTTGCCAACTTTACGTCCCTGATCGTTCATTTGACCAGCATAATTCGTTAAATCTGCCAGCACACTTCTAACGATCGTTGCAGATAACACTTTGTTGGATAGTGAACTAATACCTATATAAACAATGGCATTGCGCTTAGGGTTATCTAAAATTTCTCTCACATTGTATTCTTTAAGCTGCTTATAACGATTACCTGCTTCAACAATGCGGTCACGATCATAATATGAGAAAATTCTCATCTGTTTTGTACCATTGATTTTGCTGAATAAAGGAAATACGTTATTAATCATCTTGTCACGATGCTGTTGATCTTTTTGAGATACAATAAATAATTCAAAATCGATACGATTGACCATATCAATGTGATCAATCTCAATACCAGATGTCTCATCAGTTAGCTCATCCATCTTGTTGCGCACAAATTCAACAATAGCCGCATTACGTGCTTGAATTTCCGTAATGGGTTTTGCTTTTTCATTGAGTTCTCTTTCAGCGAGAATGGCTTCTGTTCGATTCCCCACCTCCTCTTTAAATTCAGGATAGCGCTCAGGATAAATAGATTCACAATATCGTCTTAACAATTCTAAAGGTCGAGCAACATAAAATTGAAGAGATGCAGGATCAGGGCGAATCCCTATTTCATCCAGTGCTTTAGCTGTCTGGTGAATTGCCTGCCAGGCTGAATCTGTAAATGGATTGGCATTTTTTTCTGACATGCTGCTAGTCATGCGCCCTGCAACTTGACTGACATCGCTATAATTACCAAAAAGATTAGCTTTCGCTGAAACATCATGCTGACCGAGGTGTATGATCATAATATCATCTAGCCGACCGCAATCATAAGCAGCACAAAACATATTAATCATGGCATCTAAATCACCCTTCGGATCTTCATATATAACCAGTCGCCCTTTTTTAATATCTGACACCATCTGTGATGTCATACCAACTGTTTTCCCAGCGCCTGTCGTGCCCAGAATAAATCCATGGCTTTTGCGATCGGCTTCAGTTGCATAAACTCTTTTTTCTGGCGTGCTATTTAATGAATGATAAGCCGGAATACCAGCCATATCAGGGATAAGCGGAAAACCTAAGCGCGTCATCAGTTTGTCAAAATTAGAACATTCAGACTGTAGATGTTCAAAATGGCGCTCAATAAATTCTCTGTGCATATACTCAGAAAGAAGCTTGTTAGCCCATTTACTTTTGGCTTCATACTGAACGTAGGTATAAAGTCGTTGACGATGCATAGCACTCCAACGAAAACCTGTTCCCATGAATAAATCATATCCTTTAGCTGATTTTTTATTTTGAGCAACTGGAAGTTGACTGTTGGTCATCGTTTCAGGTGCAATAAAACTCAGTCGATGCTGATAAATCCAACCTTTAGCTCCTTTACGGATAAATAAAAATCCCCAGAAAAAAATCACCATCACAAATATCGCATGACTGAATGCGTCAAAAGGTAGTAGCATGACATCGCAGCTAATCAGTAAACCGCACGCCCATAAAAACAAGCCTGCAACAAGATCAAAAAAGAACAGGGGTGTAAAACGGTTATCAATATTCTTTGTGACTTCAATCATATTGATTTTATGAAAAAAAGCATTAATAACATCAGCTATCCAAATAAGTGGTCTTATCAAGTAATCCACTACATCAATAACGTAGAGTAATACAGCTGAAACGCGACTTAATACGGGATGTAGCTCACCTGTTTTTGAGACCCGACTAGCTTTACTCATAACTGACTCCCTAAACGCTTACCATTAAGCTGAAGAAGGCGGCTTGCCAACACCTGCTCCTTTTGTAGTTGGTGCTTATAATTCAACAGTAGCGCATAAATTTCTTTAGCCTTCATTACGGCAAGTTTTCTAATGACATAAGCGCGTGTTGTTGACTCAGTAATACCTTTAAGTGAATCTGTACTAAAACTGTCAATAGCTGAATTACTCAGCGTGTTATAAATATTTTTTTGATCTTCGGTGCTTGCTTTCATTGCGCTATTGGCAGTTGATTTAAAAGCTTGCTCTCTTAGCACCGGTAATTGATCTTTGGCTTGTGCGTTATTCAATAGCTTCGGTGCTGTTTCCACTGTAACTGTCATTGGGTCAGTGATGGAGTCAGTCACATGATCATGGCCTACTTTAATTGGCTGAGTTAAATCAGAAATAAAGTTTTCTGATTCTTGTGAGGTTGCATTCAGCGCATTACAAGTTAACTGATTCAATGTATCACTGACAGAAAGATCCGCACAGGTATCTACTGGAGTAGACTGTTGTTTTAAGTCAGTATTAAAAACAGTATTCGCTGTCTGTTGATCTCTGACAATGGCATTTGCAAAGTCATTATTCATAACATCTGTCAACATCGCGCTACCGTTAATATCACCTGAAAGAATATTGCCTGATGCTTTCATTTTTTCATTATGCTGACTGGCATCCTTCAAACTATCCTGAACACGCTGCTCCACTTTCAATACATCGATAGTGGGAAATGCTTTAGTCTGCTGTAACAACAATACAGATATTGCCATGATTGAAACCAGCTTAAGCCCACGCATTATTACAGCCCAACCAATTCTTTGATTTTGTCTGCAACCTCATTGCCACTTAGAGCATTAAGCGCCATATCGCAAAAGCTCCCATTAGAGTATTTACCTAACGGATTATTCAAATCAAGATCAGACAATCCTGGTAAGTGCAGACCATTACCACATGAACCATTACTATTTGTAAGAAAAAATGGATTATCTTGCACTTTGTTATTTAAATTTAAATCTTTACAGACATCTGTTTTAATATCAGGCACATCAAATTTACAGGATGCTGCATTGCTATTGTTAAACATTGCCATACCAAATAATAATGGCATAGATGCGAAAAAAATCTTATTCACGGATAATCCCCTTATTTAACAGATTTTTATAACGTGATCTCGCACTAGTGCGACAGATAACAACGTTATGGTTTGCCCTTGTTCTTCTAACAAGCATTCGCCAGAACTCAGCAGGTGAAACACCAGCAACATCACTAACCACAATAACGAACATCACAATCAACATTAAAAATTGAATGATGGCAAAATGAAAAATCAGAATGGCCATTAATGGCACAATCAGGATTGGGTCAACGCGACTGAATATACGCGGCTTAAGCGCCATATCCCGTCCCCTAAATCGTAATGCCTGCTCCATAACCAATCCTTAGTTAAACTGAACGTCGCCATTGGAGGCTTTCTGAGCGGCATTATCAACACCAACTGTTTTCCCCGCCATATTAATAAACGGTGAGGCTGCAATTAAGATAATTCCGAAAATAAGTCCAGACATACATGATTTAAATGACGGAGCTTCCTGATCTCCGGCTCTTGCACGGGTTCTTCTATAAAACCCATATAACCCGACATACACTAGCAGAAAGGTTCCAACCACTGCCATGCCAACAAATATGGTCGTTTTTAACTTGCCAGCATCAGCAACACTTAAGATTGAAGTTAACCAGTCAAATATAGTACCATTCGTGTCCGCAGCAAGTGCTAGTAATGGGGAACCTAATAACAACCCGCCAAATAGCGTTTTTAATGCACAGCGTATAATGTGGCTACTATGACTGCCTAATTTGTTTTGTCTAATTGCTCGATTTTTTTTACTTTTATGTTTCATTGATTTCTCCTCGTTGATTAATGGATAATTAATGCAGCGTATTCACCCTGCCTGATAAACGTAACTGGCATTGCCAATCACAATTTGCTTATTACTGATGAGCGTTACTGTGCCCACAACTGTTTTTTGTCCAACCTGAACAGTCAGATACTCATCATCAAGTTTAATGACAGCACCATTAGGAGTGTTACCCAGATATAAAACCGTGTGCTTGGCATCGTTGACTACCTTAGTTTTATTTTGTGTACTCAACTTTTCGCCTTTTAGATCTGACGTTGATTCTCTATTTTTTTTATCTGTCTTATTTTTCTCATTTTCTTTATTTTCATTATTTTCATTATCAACAATCTGTGTTTCCTCAAGATGCTGTGCCTGCTTATCTTGTGGGTGAGATTGCTGTCTGACAGTAACATCACCTTTGTCGGTGTTCATCGCTGAAATAGCTGATTCAATTTTCGATAAATCTGGCGTGCCAATTTGCTTCATCTGCCCAAGCATGTTTTCCTGTACCTGATTCAGATTTTTATTTAATGTCTGCACATTCTCATTCAGCCTTTTCATCGCTGCTTTAATATCGCTTTGCGTTGCATCCAGTGCAGTTAACTTGTCATTTAGCTGTGTTAAGGCATCAGAAGATTCACTGCGCAAAACAGCAAATTGCCCTTTTTGTGCTTTCCATAACCCTTGCGTAGTTGTGTTATATTGCTTTGTACTCAGGCTGTTATTGCTAAAAACTGCTAAAGCTGAAAACACAACAGCCCCAATAGCAGCAAGCAGTGTGACATGTTCACTTAGCTTTGCTTTTTGCATTTTTTGCGTTTTTTGCGTTTTTTGCGTTTCTTTCTGAGGATATGACATTGCCTGATCTACACTTTGCTTGGCATTACTCTCTTTACGTTTTCGTGATGCGGCAATCTGTGACCTTTTCTCATCCCTTTTAGGTTTTTTTTCAACTGCTTCTACCTCACTGGCATCCTCATACTCATTTAAGTCAGTATCTGATGCTGCTTCGCTCTCTTCTGACTCAGTAATATCTTCATTATTTGCCTCCTGTATATCTTCAACATCTTCACCCTGTTCAGGTTCACTAAGCATCTTTTTAAATTTACTCATGGGTTTATTCTCCATAAACTTGTTTATTAGTTAGCGTAAGCATCGCCGCCTGAATCATTTCCTGACGTAGTTGCGACTGAAAGCTCATCACTGAAATATAGTTTTCATAAGCCTGCATCTGTGTAAGGGAACGCAATACTGCTGAGTCAGACATGAAATCAGCAGCATCTTTCTGGGTATTTGTAATCTGCTTCAACCATTGATCACCCTCAGGTGTGCCAAAGTGACTGTCTGCGAATTTCTGCAACAATTGCATCACCGATGGGTTTTTAGGGTTGTCATTCTGACCAACACGTAAACTTCTAATGGTATCCAAACTGGATGCAGCCAATGCACGTATTGCATTGGGGCGTAGGTAATTGTTGACATAAGCCAATTGATCGCTGGCATTTTTAGTACTTGGCGCTTCAATGACACCAGGTCCAACAATAATATTGTTGAAAGTGCTGGTTGCCTTCATATTGTCTTTATCAAATGTATCGCCCTGCGATCCCATTAACAAATCAGCTCGTAAAACGCGGGGGCTAATCGCATCTTTATTACCTTCGGCATCACTGTGTAACTGATCAGCATTAAGACTGCGTGCTTCTTCAATAATATCTCTTGCATTTTTCTCACCACTGGCCTCAGCGGATAATGTGGTATTTCGATTAAGTAAATCACTGGCGCGTTTAGCACTGCGTGAAGATACGCTGCTTAATAGACTGCATGTAGCATCATTTAGTGCGTCTGAGATGGAATAGCTGGCACAAGCATCAGGTGAAGGCTGCATCTGCATAGCGAGTTTTTGATTATAAATGCTGTTTTGTGTCTGCTCATTGCGTATAATTGAATTAGCAAAACCATTATTCATGGTATCCACTTCATATGAAACACCCTGAATACCTGCATTGAGCTGATTACCAAACATTTTGATTTCTTCATTAAAGAACTCAACCGCCTGTTGCGCTTGCTGAAATAATGCTGTCAGACTGGCAATGTCAACCGTTGGCCAACCTGTTGCATTAGCCTGAGTCATAGCACCCGCCAGTGACAACCCCAGTAATGACTTAACCAGTAATTTCTTCATCATGACCTTTTTAACCTCTTTATTCTTAGCTTTACTGCTTTTAAGTTTGTACTTATTTACCTTAAATATTTATCGGATGACCGAGCCAACCAGATATCAACGTAATAACCTCACCAATATTCCATAAGAGAACCCCTGCAATCATCAGCCCAATAATGGTGCCCGGTGTATGCTTTGTCTTTGCACAGGCAAGGGCATACCACAACACCATGCTACGTATAAAAACGACCACTCCAATGAGCTTGATAATCTGTATAATCAATGCAAAAGCTTTAGAAATCTGTGTGGTGTCATCAATGCCCAAATTAAGTTGTTGAAGCACACTCTGAACATTACCGCCTACAGTCCACGGATCCGCAGCCTGTAATGTATAAGCACTGGCACCAAAGACAGTACGTGAACTCATGTCCATGTAATTTGATAACTGAATTAACATAATACCGATAAATACCATTACCATAATTTGAGAAAAGCGGTATTCTGATTTACCTTGTGATGCGTCATAGCCTTTAATGACTGCGCTAACAAGTAAAAAAACACCGATGACTGATGATAAAATCAATAAGGCATTACGCAAATTCATGAAATCAGTGATGGACATCAATTACTCCTTCCTCTGCAAGTTGATTAAAGTGCTGCTGATAGCTGCGCCCATAGGTTTCAACACAATACTGAGTAGCTCTTGTCAGATCATCCATATGATCAAGCAAGTAGTTTTGCACTTCTTCAGTAAAAATTAGATACTCACGCACAGCTACTCGACCCCCTCTTTTCTGGGAAGCATCAACCTCTTTACGACGTAATAGTTTCTGGAAGACAACAATTCCCAATAAACTTAAAACTTTTTTGATTTCCCCTTGAGTCCTTAAATGATCTGGAATCATGCCAAGCATGCGATTAACGACCTGAGATACACTGTTAGCATGAATGGTTGTAATGACAACATGACCTGTTTCTGAGGCTTGAATCATAGCATCCAGGGTTTCATAATCACGTGTCTCACCAACCATGATGACATCAGGGTCCATGCGCAGCATTTCATAAATAGCACCTGAAAACTTCTCAGTGTTTTTTGGAACTTCCATTTGCGCAATCGCTGAGGTTCCCTCATCAATTTCAGTATAAAGATACTCAAGTGGTGACTCAGCAGTGTAAAAGTTCAACCCCTGCTCCCTCAATGGCGACTCTTCAAAAATATAACGATTCATTGAGGCAATAGAAGATGATTTGCCTGAACCTGTTTCACCCGCAAACAGCAGGGCGGAGCCCATAATTTCATTGTTAGTTGAAGTTAACAACTTAACATAAGCCTCAAGAATTTCAGGCTCCAAATCCAAATCAGACCATTTTGGCGGCACTGAATCAATCGGTCGCATAACAATAAAAACACCATTATACTCTCTGACAATATTCACCCGATAACGATACTGTTCGTTCTTATGTCTAAAGCTGTAAGAGCATGGCAAGCCTTTACCAAACAACTCAGCAGACAATCCCCTTCCCTTATAAATCTGTTCTGCAATTTCAGATGTCTGTTGATCTGTAACACTAAACTCAGTAATAAAGATATTCCTACCATGCAACTTTGCTTTTATCGCTCGCCTTGATCCAATCATAAAATCAGATACGCCAAGATTTGTATAATGCGCTATCAACGCATCAAACTTATCTTTATGAGTAATCTCATACTGTTGTAGCTCAAATGCAGGTGTTACATCACTGCCTGCGTGATCTTGAGATGTTGTCTCTGGAGCTAGTGATTCTTGCATTCTTGATCCTCACCCGCGTTTGACTCATCATCTTCATCGATAATCACAACTTTTGGATAAAAGCTCAGGTTTTCACGAACATGATTCACCAGCATAGTTGCTGTACGTCTGTCAATTTCAATTGTTTTAACATTTTCGACGGGCTGTTCAGCATTTGTTACATTTTGTGTATCACCCTCACATTCAAGCAATGAGGCTTCATCATGTGCGCGTTTTTCTTGAGCAACTTTTTCAACCTTACTTTCGTTTATGTTTTTGCTCTTTTTACCTTTTTCATTACTTTTAAGGTTCATTATCTGCTTTATCCTTTGTCATGGTTGGTTAACTTTAGTATTCATTTTTTAATATTGGTTTAAGGCTTACTAATGGCACTTAAATCCCCCTGTGGCTTAAATTCCCAGTCAATCGGGTTACTGTTTAGCTGTGCTGGCGTAGTAATACGATAAATATGATTATTCACGCTCATTTCTGTTTTACTGATATTTGCTGAAACACTGTTCTGGCTATAAGCAATAAATGGACTGGATACCTTATTTTCTGCATATAAGCGCAAATAGGTCAGCATTCCGTTAAAATCTCGGTTAAGTAGGCTAATCCTATAATTCATTTCCTGATTAGCCTGCTTAACACCCAGCCCCCACCCGGCATTAAAAGCGTCTTTCCATACCAGCTGTTCACTACTGTCATGCGGTAATAGCCATGAAGCAATTTTCTCTGGAGCACTGACAGGGTGAATTAAATAACTTCGCCAGCTGGGAACAACGGTAACTAAACGCGCATTGGCATATAACTGGTAATACTGATCTGAAATGGTAATTGACTTACCCTGGTAATCACCCTGCACATAATTGTTAGATTTTAAAATCACCGGAGGCAGAACATTAACAACAGGGGAGCCTTCGCTGGCATAGCTTAACAGCCATGTAAAATTAAAAATCTTATCCAATGCATTACCTTCTTGTAAAATGTGCTTTTGTAAGTACTGAAGTTGATCGGCATAGCCATATTGTTGTCCTGATCGAAGCGCGTTACTTTTAATCCCCATATCTCTTGCTGAGGGTAAATTCTCCTGATTCCCGTTTGAGCTTGCATTAAGCATGACGCTGTAGGCATCATGACTAATCTGAGTCTGGCCATTATCGTGCAATACGGTTGTATTATATAAATCATCGGCCTGCGCAAAGCATTGACTAAAAATTAATGCACTGGAGACATACAGATAAAACTTGCCAAATAATCTCATATCAAGCTCCAAAGCTCATAGTGACGAGTTTTGCCGTTGGCGCCAGTTGAATAATCGCTTTATTGTTCAGCTGTGCATTCAAATCCCTTAATCCCTCAACCAATGGCTGGTTTTTAAGATCAAGCGTGACCATAATCGGCTGTGCTGGTGGATTGCCAACGAAACTCGCCTGATACCCTGCCAGATCAGCAATACCTTTTAAGGCTTCCTCAGCAGTTCCTACGAAATGAAAAGTTGTCTTTTGCTCAAAGTTCACAGGAATCGATTGCAGATTAAACATAAAGCTCTGCCACTGTTTAGCGTCAGCAGTTTTATGAAGTTCAGCGGTTTTTATTTCAGTTAATGTCTGAATATTCTGACTGGTCTGAACAGCCACGGTATCCAATGCATATAATGGCTCATTCGACCTTGGTGGCGTGGCTACTTGATTCGCGGCACATCCTGATAACATTAACGTGCCAAATGACAATACAGCAACAGTTGACTGAAGCACTACTTTGTTAATTTTCTTTATTTTTTTTAGCTTTTTTCTATTCGTTACTTCTTTAATTTCTCTTAATTGCTTTAGTTTTTTCACTTGGCTCTCCTGAAATTAGTTGAATGAACATAACCTGTCAATTCATACGTAATTATCTGTGTTGAGCACTATATTGCCTGAGTTTCAGGGGCAACCTACCCCCCTAAAGTGGGGTGAAAGTGAAAATAATTTAATTTTTTTTACCTAGCGGTTGAAATAAGAGAAAAAATCAGAGAAGCAAAGGATAAATTAAGAAAAATATGAGGGTAAAAAAGTAAATAAATGTAATGTAGTACCTGGATTTAAGCAGGCAATTCAGTCTCAATTAATTCATAATAAGCATTAATACAATTTTTTAATAAAATATCATCTGCTTGATCATTATCATCTGCTTCACCTGAGCTGATAAGTCGCTCACGAGAGCGTTGAATTGAACTGGAAGGAAACTGATTGGATAAGATTAAACGTGCATGATGCACAGGTTGTTTACTAATGCCTGCCAGTTTTTCTTCAAGTCGCTGCTTAAAGATATAGTCTACTTCATCTGTTTTAAATGCCCATAGCTTATTCGTTGAAGCAAGATAGTATACCGGAACAATGAAGCGTCCACTTTCCCCGTCTATATCCTGAACCACCAGTAAAAACGGTTGGCCATATTTATCATGCCTGCCACGCAAATGCCGTTTCGCTAAAGTAAAGTGTGTTTCATTAAATCCCAGATATTTACGATAAGTGTTTTGCTCATCTTCTGACTCACCCATCGAAGAAATGAATACACACCCCATCTGTCTGACGAGTGCTATATCCCAATCTTCAAGTAACTGACTATCACCACCAAAGTCATAACCATATTTACGTCCTTCTCGAACATCACGTGCTAAGTCTTTATTAAAATTCTTAGCTTTTTTAGAACGATGCTTTTCATACACCCGAACAATCTTTGGAATCCCCGCCTCTGCTTTAATCAGTTTTTCATGATAAGCATGGTATTTCTCACCAATACTCAGATCTGATTTAAATGCCTGCATGTTTTTATGAATATTAAACTTGTTGCGAAAAATATTCACATAAAGCATATACATCACTGAAGCCTGACGTTCTTCCTCTGTCTCTTCACTGGATTTATCCTCATCCTGTTTGCCACACACATACTGCAAATCCAATATATGTATTCTAGCCCCTTCAATGTTGTAACGTGTTGTAATGACCGCATTGGGATATTTCGTGCAGATCAACTTAATTTTATTGATAAATATATCAAGCAATGCTACACCCTGACCACTTTTTATTTTTCTGGCGCTATCGATGATACTCTTAGACTCAGACAATACATCGGGTAACTCTTTAATGGTTGGCATGGCCTGCTGTTGACAGCGATACGCCATTCTAAAATCGTCTTTATCATGAAAATAATCAAACAGTTCCCACCAGTTATAGTTACGTAGTTTGTGATAATCAAAGCCATTTTGAAGCAAAGCAGAATCCACTTCATTATCCATGCCTTGTGTCCAAAGCTTGGGATGATCAGATTGATCACTAAAATATTGATAGGCTTCTATGACAATTTCATCCAACAAGGATGAAAAATCACGACCAAAGCTCGATTGCCCAAGATCAGCAGCACACTGATCCATAAAATTGACAATACTGGCACGCTGCGCATTACTGGGATGTCTGGCACCATAAGGCAAGTCGAATATATTAACGGCAAACTCTTCATTCAACTGCGGCTCATCGTAAAATACCAGATGCTTTTTATCCTCTGGTAACGCATCACGAATCGAGTTAGCAAATAATTGACCATCATAACCAATAGTAACAACACCTGTCAGTGGTAACTGTCGATAGGGTTCCCTGAATAATGTGGCATGAAGCACAGAGGCATTTAAAAAAGTTTTACCAGTCCCAGGAGGTCCTATCGCAATAACCCTTGGAAAGCTTTTCTGTTTCTCACCCGGATCAAAGGGATAAACAGAATAATCCTCAGCATTAATGAAATTAATTAGACCATCTGACCATGGTGAGCGAAAACGCTGCCAAGGCATCTGAACAAAAGCATCATATACACAACAGGCCATGCCTTTATGAATGGCTGGCTCAGCAATTGATGGTAAACTCTCCATCATTGACTGATGTGGCATGGCTTTTTCAATCTTCAGGCTCTGTGTTCCCCAATCTTCGACCATTTTACGTAAATTAGAACTTTGTGTTCTTAATACTTCTTTATCCTGATGCCAGGTTAAAATTGACAAGCGATAAATAGCCAGTGGCTCTGATTCACGCTTACGCACTGCCTCAATCACAGCACCATCATCTTTGATACGATTACAGTTATTTGGTCCTGGTATAATACCCGCCATACCAATCATCGATGCACGTGCCAACAGTGCATTAACCGCTTTTGTGCTGGCCGTTAAATGCCAGTTCATTAAATAGGGTAGATGCAGGGTTTTGTTCAGTAGTGACTTAAAACTGGTTAATATATTTTGAGGAACTTCAACACTCATTGATTGATAGTGAAAACCATTAAATGACATAATGCCCTGTTCATCGAGTTTCATATCATCGCCAATAATCTGAGTTAATAAAGGTGGTAGTAAATAACCTGACAAGCTGTTCTTGTCCACACTTTCATCAATACGCATCTGTACCAGATTAACTGATTGTTCACCTTTGCTGTCATAGGTAACAGGTGACCACTCTCTTGTGGCATGTCGGTTAAGGATACTGCGATAAAACTGCAATGTCTCTTTTGCCGTATGCACATGGAATTTAAACCCATTAATTGCATTTAATGTCGCAATGACTGATTTAAGGGTATCCTGATGATAACGCATCACCGCGCGATTAAAGCTCAGTGGATTCTGCCCATAGTGTTTTTGCTTAAGCGCTGTTTTCATATCGCCCTGAAAACCAATCTGATTTAACAGCTTTGCAACATAGCGGTTACGTTCAACATTAGCTTCCTTAGCATTAAGCACATCTAATACACCCTCACCTGTTTCAATCGTTAATAACATGCGATCACTACGTGTTATTCGTTTTAACGTTTCTGCATCCTGCCGATGAATATCATGCACATTCAAATTAAGACGATCTGCACATTTATCATAATAATTAACCGCCAGATCAAAATAACTGTGATCATCTGGATCATTGACAAAGCTCACAATCAGCCGACTGTCTTCAGAGGCAAAAAAATTACTTAACTGATCAACTATGTACTGAATATTCTGCATAGATTCGCTTGAGCTAATGATAGAGCTATAGCCATGCAGTTCAATGGTTGTTGATAATTCTCCATGATCACACAAAAGTGCTTCATAGTCTTCATTTTCACCATAAACGGGAGCTTGTAATTTGGTTGTATCTAACAGATTCATATCTGCTTTAAAAATTTGCTTGAGTTGTTTAAATAGTGCTTCCATAAAAATATAAATGCTTAAATGAGTCTTAATTTTATACTATGTGTATTTCTGATTCGTTTCAACTATTTTCTTATTTATATACATGTATAGTTATTTGTATTTTTATTGTTGGATGGTATAATAAACACTATAACTGAATAAGTGGTGATGAGTCGATGTACCTGAAACATCAGAATAAAAAATTAATGCGACTGGCTTTGATACTGACAATTTTATTTTTAGTATTTGCTATTAATGTTGCCTATCAGATGATTGATCAAACCAGGCATCAGCGTATGATTGGTATCAAACCTTCAGGTCAAACGGTCGAACTTAAAACCCTGCATGAGGCACCCAATGTCTAAAATGATGATGGTCTGCCTAATGATAGTAAGCATGCTATCACTTGCTCAGGCGTTTGATCACTGTGATGGTCCACCGTGGGATCCCTGTGAACTTTTTTCCAGCGGTGATGTTCCAGACAATCAGAGCGCAGCTAATAGTTATATTAAAACACTGCCACAACGAGTTAGTGAAATACATAATGCACCACTAACCATTGATAAACTTGATATGATGGGCTTTCTAGGCGATGCTAATGAAAAATCACAAACAGCTACCTATTTAGAGTTCTTAATGTGGGAAGCAGGCTTTGAAGCCCAAGGCAACTATGTTGCTAATCAGCAGCACCCCTATGCAGTATCTGACTTTTACAATCATCAATATGGTGATAATTTTAGCTATTTCCTACCACCCTTTGATTATAAAAAAGGTTGGAAGTATTGTCAGGCACTGAAATTTCGACCAACTGTTGAGCAAATCAAGAAAGCACAGTCTATTTTGCAGGAGATTAATGATGTGATCACTGTATTAACCACTAAGTTACCTGAGTTCGATGCCAAAAGAGAAACTTCAAGTGATTTAGTAAAAAAGAACAGACAGTATTATGATAATGCATTAAAAAGACTGAAAACATTTAACTATGAAGCTGATATCAACTATGCACAAACACAGTTTGATCAATACATGATTGTGCAGAATAAAAAAGCCATAACAGGTGAGCAGTACTGGATTAATCAACCCTGCCTCAAAGGTGATTCTGGTGGTCAGCTTACGGTTTACAACTATTAAAAACATTAGAAGAAAATAAACGAACCAATAAAAAATAAAGACAACATTTAAGGAGACTAACATGGCTAGAGGTACCGTAAATAAAGTAACACTGGTAGGAAGATTGGGCGCAAATCCTGAATTAAGATATATGCCTTCAGGCATGGCGGCAGCAAATATTCGACTTGCTACAAATGATGGCTATAAGGATCGTCAAACCGGTCAATTAATAGAGCATACAGAGTGGCACCGTGTCAGCATCTTTGGTAAGTTGGCTGAAACACTTGCGCAATATACAAAAAAAGGCGACTTACTGTATATTGAAGGGCGTATCAGAACCAGTAAATATCAAGATAAAGTTACCGGACAGGATCGTTATAGTACTGAAATCATGGCCACCGAAATGCAAATGCTAGGTGGTCATGCTCATACGGATAGCACCGTGGCGACACAAGCAGTTGCCACACCTTCATCAAATCCTATTCAGGCGCAGAATCCTCAACAAAACACACCAACAGGACATGCGCCAAGTCTTGATGACCTTGAGAACTTTGACAGTGATGAAGTTCCTTTTTAGTGTTTACTCGAAACCTATTTTGAAAAGTAAAACGCTATAGCAACCTCTAAAATAACCGCCCGAGTCCACAGGAATAAACATGGTAATTACCAAAAAAGATACAACAACACATTATCCTATTTATCTTTCTGCTTTAATCAGAAACTATTTGATGCGTAACGAGCTTTCCATTGAGGAATTTGCTGTAAAAAGTCAGCTAGATAAAAAATTCTTGCAGGATATTGTTAACCAAAAGGTCAATGATTTAAGCCGTGATCAAATGATTGCTCTATCACAGGATTTAATGATACCTGTTCAGGCAGTTATCTACCCCTGTGAGATTCTTAAAAAAGATATCGAATCAGCCGTTGATGCTATTTATGACGCATTACCTGAAAACAATCATACACGATATAATAAACTCGATCCTGTCTCTCATCTTGAGCGCATGTCAAATGCAACTGAAAAAGCATTAATGCTGAAAGGCTATAAAAATATTGAGGATTGCATTCGTGCAAATCCTGCATTACCTAAAATGGTGCTTCACAGCATTATAAAACGAAAAATGAGCAGTATGCGTGCTGATACCCTAGCAAGCATTTCTCATGCACTGGATATTGACCCATTGTTGCTGGCAGGGATTAAAGTAAATACCAGTGATGATATGCTTGATAACAGTAATGATGATAATATTAAACAGATCCCACTATATGCATCAGTCGATGAATTAAGGGCAAGTCAAAGCAATAAAACCCATGGGTTTATCGCTGTTCAGGGCATTCAAAAATCATTTCATGCGGATGAGCTGAAGGCTATTATCAGCCAGAATACACAGCATCATGTCACAATCAGTATTGTTACAACACCAAGGTTTGACCCATATACTAATACAAAACATTTGTATGAACTGTCAGATGGTTATATCATAGAAGTTAGTTTATGTAAAAGCTCGGCGAATACAACCAGAATTGAAATTCTTGGTCGCATGGAGAGCATCACGGATGAACACAAAGCCAGAATTATTGGACGCTTGGTAACATCCATTACACAGTACAAAGCGACAGACAAGAAGTAAGGAATTAAACAATGAACAGAGCACAGTCAGTTTTTGAAAGAACTTATCAGGAACAACAAGTACAAGATATCAATCAACAGCATCGTGAAGAGGATAAAAATCGCGTTGATAACTTATTAAGTATCTGTAAAACTAATCCTGACCATTTTAAGCAAATGATCACACATGATGAATTGCAACGTTATAAAAAAGCACAGGCTTACGATGAATGGATGAAAGACCAGACTAAGCGAGGCATTAAAGTGTTTGTTTGCCTGACAACTGCTATTATTGTACTTTTCTTTTATGGAGGTTCAAGCGCCTCTGCTTTGTCAGACTTTGCTCTAGCTGGGTCTGCTGTTCTAGCATTATTCTGGTTATGGTATTCATTAATGCTTATCTTCTGGGTAAATACGCTAGTTCAAGATGTTATAAGCGGACAAAAAAAATTGCGTAAGAATAAACTTTACTTATATCAAAAATACTATGTTTAAAATATAGTGATTGTCAATTTTTAATCAATGACTTTTTCAGCTCCATTACAGTCTTCTTATCTAAACCAGTGCCCTCAATTACTTTATTGACAGAAAGCCCCATTCTTAAAAAGTTAGCGGCAGTCTCTTGTGCTTTTAAGAAAGCACCTTTTTCTATCCCTCTTTCTATTAATTGCTGTGCAGCCGTCATAACAAAATTTTCCTCTTCATTTAAGGTTTTTTTATACTCTTTGATCATGGTGTCTGCGGAGGTTTCCCAAGATTTTAAGGCATACATCCACCAATCATGTCTTAACTCAATTTTAGTGCATTTTTGCAATCCATGCATTAAATTTTTGATGACATTATCATCAACCTGTTCGTCAAAAGTATGTTTTAAAGCAATTTCAAGCCCAGAGATCTCACCATGTTCCAGTAAATCTTCATCATCTGATTGTCGGTAATCAATTAAAACTGGCTTTAAGAAATACTTCTGGGCTAACTCTCTATGCTCAAATTTATCAATAATGTCAGTTGGGTAAGGGTAGGGTGAGGGTTTGCCGTGATAAGCGAGGAAACTGACGACTAAAGGATATTTATCAGGCTTTTCAGTTTCAATGAAGTCCTTAAGGGCTGAAATATCATATAATGCATTACGTAAAGGATAGTGCTTGTCTGGTGTGCTCTGATGTTCACTATGAGCAATTAGCAAAACTTCTGCATCATCATAAGTTTCACAACTATAGACAATATCTCCTATTTCTTCTTTGAGCTGCTCATACAACTTAGCATCTTTGTCAGGGTCAATATTGTATTGCAGTATAATCAGGTTACGAATAAACGTCCCACTCATTTGTCTCAGTTTTAAGGTTGAGAAATTAAGCTTTTCTTTTATGTCTTCTGGTAGGTAGATTTCGCATGCTACTTTAAACATATTCGGGTTTGAGAAAGCTTTACGAAACTGTAAATCATGTGCACCCATAATCTATTGCCTTTATCTATCATTACGCCACAAACTATATCAGCTTTATTTGTGTTATCAATTCTTGTCACCATATCTTTCTCTATAAGCCTGTTCATGTGTAATACGACTATCAGGGTTTTCTTTGTTATGCTTTATGACATCAACACCCGCTTTTGCTACTCTTGAAAGCTCAGCTATTGCTTTTGTTGCATGTGGATTGCTCAGCGCACCACCGCCTGATAATCCACCACCCATGCCAGGATTTGTAAAGTCCGCTGCCGAACCAAATGCAGATACATCACCATAGCCTGATCCCATCCACTGCAGAATCTTATCGGGCATAATAAAGCTTACGTTATAACAAATCATCGCAAACTTAATTAAACCATAAATATAAACACTTATATAAAAAAATTGCGTATAAAAACTGCCACCAACTACTGTGCCTGTCCCCCAAAAGAATAAAGTATTCCAGATCGTTAATGCAATTGGAGATAATGCATAGGCACTTGCTAATCCGACTACAAATAAAAATGGTCGCAAAAGTAATGAACACAGCATCATGATGGTTCTAATGACACGCCCTGAGATAAACTGCTCATCCGGAACAACCCATAGTGCCATCCCTAGATTAATTGCAATAAAGGCTTCAATCAACATAATAAAGTAACTGATCAGCAGCATTCCCCAGATGATAATTGGCGTAAATGGTAATATCACCAGTAGTGTATTGGTTGGAACCATTAATGCAGTGGCCCACATTGATGTCTGGGCACTCATCCACTCTAAAATTGAAGCCACGCCTTCTGTTGCAATTGCGGCCCCAAATTTACCAATAATTGTTTGGCTTGCACCATGTGCCACCCCTGCACCAACCTTAAATAAAACGGAGGTTCCGTAAAAAAGCATATAGGTTCTAAACAATGAAGACCCCAAGTTTGCAGCTACTGTAAAAATAGACTGCTGGTTTTTTATATCAGTAATGGTTTTATAATCATAATTATCAAGCGCACTTACATATTTTTGAGATCCAGTTTTGGTCACTAAAATCCAATTCATTGCATCACCAACAATGCCATCAACCCGCTCAAATGAGCACCCTGATGCACTACAGGCATTGTTAATTTCTGCACTGGCTTTTGCATCTTTAGAAATATTTGCATTATCAATGATAGCATCATTGTTTTTCTTTTGCATATAAAGAAGATTAGAGGTTAATATCTTAAAGTTTTCATCAGTAACACAGTATTTATTGCTGCCAAACCAGCTCCACCACCCTATCTGACAAACAGGTATAATATTAGCTGACATTGTACTACTATAGGCAATAGCATTGCTGACAAAAGACGACTGGATATCTGCCAGCACTTTCCACCACAACACACCTAGCCCCCAGCCTGACTGATCAATAAAATCAACAAAGGAATTATCGTCCAGCACATTTGTCTGAATTTTACCTGGAATCGCCTGAACTTCCTGAATGTAGTTATTAACAGCGTTTAAATACATCTCCTGTGCTCTTTTAGCCTGCTCCTGCGTATTAGCGTCACCATTATCAGCAATCTTAATCCCGCCAGTATTCTTATCAACACTTAAACTCGCTAAAACCTCTGCTGATGGTGCAATATTATTTACCAGATTAATCACTGCCTCACGCAAACGTGTGCTTTGCTCATTGACTACCTGAGTCTTAAATGAAGTGCCATTGGCTAATGCAGGGAAGTTAATTGACCCACAAATACCATTCTCACCAAAATAGAGCTTCTGCATCAGCCCATATGAGTTATTGGTAACGTTCAGAGATTTGTATTCACCTAATGCACGATTATAGTCACCTAACAATATAAGTGCGTTAGTATTCGCCATCACTGGTTTTATTTCACCATTGTGATAAATTTGGCTCATGTCTAGATTTGCTTTGCCATCATGTGCTTGAATCGCCAATGTGCAGACTTCTGCCTGTAATATATCGTTAGATAATTGAGTTGGATTAATAGCCCCGGCACTTAATACAGGTGGTTTTAACATTTCAGCCACCGTACTTTTATAAGCCATGTTCGCAAATGAATCGCCCATTAAAGCTGTTTTAATAACGCCTACACGTTGCGCTACAGATGTGCCACCCAGACCAATGGGTGCAATAAATAAGCCAACGATAAGTGCTTTCCACACCTGAACCGTCATGCTTTTTGCCTGCTGTGTATTGCTCTCAGATATTCGCCATATATTCCAAAATGATGAAAACAGAACAATACAAAGCAAAAGCAAACCTGCATAGCATGACCAGTAACCAAGATGCGTGATGATGGTATACATGCTTCCAGCATTATCACTACTTGTCTGACCATATTGCTTAACAAAATCACCAAACAATAATTGTATTAGGCGATAAACAAAGCCCCAGTTATGACCAAGGTCACTCCAGTCAAAGCCACTCATTGTTAAATCCCCCTTCCTTTACATAATTGAATTAAAAAACGTCCAGCACTAATCTTGATCCTGTGTTTGCATTGATAACGCATATGAAGTGGTATCAGACAAAAAGGCATAACAAAAAATGTGTAATAGCTGAAATGGCCACCCATGAGCAGAGACAGTAAATATATAATTAAAGGCATGCAAAATATAAGAATCGCTAAACAACTAAAATTCAAACTATATTTTTTAACATCTCTGTCGCTCATATCCGCAAAACTTTTACCAACAGTACTGGTGGTATTGCTCGTGTGTTTTTTAGGCGCTTTAATCATCTGCCAGATATCACTGCCAATATCAAAGGAGTAGCTTAAAGGATTACCTATCATGCGCCGTGATTTTCTCAAAACAGGCATAATGTTCAGGCTGAAAATACTGACTATGCCCATTAGAGCTTTCTTTTTAGTCATCACTGCACGATATTTAGCTGCAACGGTTAATGTAAAGGTATTTTCAAGCGCATTATATCTGCCATAAATAACAGTACGCGGCTTAGTGTGAATGACAACTGGATAATGCTGCGTAATTTCCTGTGGTAAATTCAGTATCTGCCAGTCTGCATGATGAATCTTAATTAAAATAGGGATTTTATGCTTTGGCTCAACGTCTGCTTCCAGCTTAATCGGCTTAATCATAATGCCACTGATAATTTCAACCGCATCATGATCCGTATTGAGATTAAAACTAATGGTATCTACATGTTTATCCACGTTGAGTTCCTTATAAATATTTCTTGAATGAGCCAATGAGGTAATGCAAGAGTACATAGCATATAAAGCTTGAAGTCATGGCAACCATCATGGGGTTAATCTTAAAAGGCATAATGAGATATAGAATCACCCCAAGACTGGGTAGCCATACGGTTAGCCCTCTGATGATATTATGTTTTGCCTCACTTTCTCTATCAACACAGTAACGTCGATACAACCGCTTATGATTACCCGTAATAAATGCCAGTATGATTGCCATGATATAAAGCTGATAAAAACTTAAGCTTGTCAAAAATTTAATGACCGTGACATAAAAGGCTATCTGAATCAGTGACCACCCTTTTTGCACAAAACTGTATGAGTGATTCATCAATGAGTTGACCTGATCACTCACTGGAATATCTGATAGCGTATCTTTATTAAGATATGAGTTTTCCTGCACCCATTTCATGCTCTTTGCAAAATATTGATTAACCTCAGTCATTGACTGAGTAAGGCTGTGATACAGCTGATTAATCCAACCACCAACAAGTGAGTCTGGATTAACATAGAAGTGTGCAATATTATAATTGTAAATCTCAATAAGTGTATTGTAAGCATGTTGATAAGAAGTCAACACCCAATAGATCAAATAAAAGCAGATCAAAATAACACAGCCAGTTACTGCAAACCCTAGTAACCATATCGTCAGTTGAAAAGGAATTAAAACCAATCTTAAGAGCTTATTTTGGGTAGCCTCATCGCGTTGAGACTGATGTGTATTAATAGCCGATGTCATTGCCCGTATCCTTAAGGTCATATCGCATGATCTTTGCAATTGATAATTGAGATGGCAGACTCATAAAGGGTGTTTTCAGCACATCAATCTCAATCTTTGATTGGGTTCTTGAGAAAGTCTGACCATTAGTGGCATATAAAACAAAGTGGTTAAATACAACTTTCCACATAACCACATTACCATTACCGGTATGGATACTGGTGAGTTTCACACTTGGATCACCTAGCTTCTCTACTGCAAAGTACCACCCCTGTTTTAATCGTGACAGCAGCCCAGAATCACTGATCGCCATTTGGACTTGATCTGAAAAACCTGTTACCGCAAAGTTAAGATTAAATAACTCATTATGCTTTTGCTTATAATTCTCAGGCGTCACCGCAAAGATCTGGTATATGCGATCTGTGGCATATTGAATAATGTCATCGCGCGTAAATGGCTGCGGCTCATTTAAAGGGTAAATAGTGGCTAATGAACCCTTGTTATCAAGTGCAAAATAATAGGTCCACTGATGTGTAAGTTGATTACGACCATTCACCCATAAAAGTATGATAAAACCAATACACAGCACAAATATATAACGCTTTAAAAAAGAGCGTTTGCGAATCTCATTTGACGTATATTCAGTCGCCAGCTGATGAATTGGAACCTTACGTTTACCCTTAAAAAACCATGCTAACATCACTTACTCCTGCCAGTTCGCATTAACCTGAATATGAGAAATTTGCATTCCATAGCTATTAAGCGTCGTTCCAGTGTCATTGATAATGAGCTGAAATTTAACACGCTTAGATGTGCTCACACGCCCATTAAAGATATTGATAATTGCGGGAACCTGAACACGCCACACAGAATGTGTTTTATTCAAACTGCGATCAGTTACAAAGGAAGAGATAATTTTAACCGAGATAAATGCACTATTTTCCTTGAGGCTCGGCACAATATTTTCATTGATATATTTGCTTAACTCACCTTTGGCATCAGCAGTAAAATAACGTGGTAAATTCTTATCCAGCATGTAGTGATAATTGGCAAAGTCAAAATCCATTGATTCAGGTATTGCTTCAATGACAAACTGTTCAACTGAGGCATTACTGAGTGCACTTGAATCATTACCAATTGGTTTAATGGCAACTTTGCCATCATCGCTAACCGTAAAAAAGGCAATATCAGGTCGCTGACTGGAGATATACAGGCTAATCAGCACGAGTACTGTTACAGTAAATACAAATAAATAGCTCAAGAGATTAAAGAACTGAAAATAGTTTTTATCTGCCCAGACTTCAAGGCTATTAACTGGACTTTGATCAATTGATCTTTTCTTACCCACCTTATCATTTTTACCAGCCTTAACGGTCACTCTTTTCTTAAATTTATCAAGCATCGCCTTCCCCTAATTATTCTGTATTAACTCTGTTTATTGAGGTGTCAGGAAGCTCGAACTAAAAGTGCCTGGCTTAATTAAAACAACATTGTTCGCCATTACTTCCGCTTTAAATGGCATTGATGCTGATTTTAGCGAATCGAGCAAAGTACTTAATGCACCACCATGACCTAAAAAGCTTCCATAAATGATTGAATCTGTCTGAACTTGATAATCATCATCAGACTGAAAAAATACAGTATAGCCATTGAGTTTACCCCAACGCTTGATTGTCTGACTAACGGTATCCCCTTTGATCAGATAATAAACTTGAGGCGCCTTAGCGGATAGTGCCTTAGCCTGTTTCTTATCAGCTGCAAATGCCATGATGCCATCTTGTTTATTAACATACATGACAGGTGATGATTTTAATGCCGAGATGGTATCGCTCCCCTGCTTTTCGTGCTTCATTTGTCTTTGCATCAGTGTCGATGTGCGCATGGTAAAATGATCAGTTGCATAGGCATTTGTTAGACCCAGTACACCTATCAAGGTCACGATAAGCAATTGCTTTACGCTTTTCTCATTACCAACCATCTTTACCTTTTCTACCTTTTCTACCTTTTCTACCTTTTCTACCTTTTCTACCTTTTCTACCTTTTCTACCTTTTCTACCTTTTTTATTTTTCTTATCACGTTTGTACTAAACATTGTTTTTCTCCCATCCAAGTGCACCTGATATCAACTGATAAAGTGGATTATCTGCCAAGTTATTTGTTGTCAGTGAGCCGGCATAAATTACATTTGTTTTTAATGCGGTATCAGGCAATACATCAGTGTTAATTGCTAACTTATCTTGCTTTGCCCACTGATAAATAGTTGCCTTCATCTGGCTGCCTTTAAGTGCATAATAGACATGCACTTGAGTAAGTGTTTTTGCAATTGACTCAGTTGAAGCAACGGACAATTTATGTGTTTTGTCATTCTGATAAAATTTAAGATGCTTACCTTCTAAATAATCCTTAAACGTCTGACTTAACAGATGCTTTTTATACATGCTGCTAATTTCATTTTTTAGATCACTACGAATAAATGGGGATACAATCAGACTAAGCTCATGTGTTTTGGTATTTGCCTTAACATGCTCTGTTTTTATATCTGGCACAGGATATGGGCTATCTGCATATGCTTTTTCAAGTGCCTTTTTTTGAGCTGCCAACTCAGCCTGTGTTTGAGTCAATAAATCTGCCTTGCTTTGAAGATCTTTCCAACCATTTAAATAGGACTGATATGTAATCGTCTGCTGCGGCTTAACTGCTACTGTCTGTTTGTCAGGATTAACATCAAAGCTCAAGTGGTAAACTTTAGATATCTGCTGAAGAATAGAGACAGCATCATTCTTAGTTGCAGGAATACTGATAGGAATATCATTGACCTGATTTAGTTGAATTGTGTAACCAGGATAAATTGAAAGCAATAATGCCTTTAATGGAATATTGCTCAGCTGTGCGTGAATCTTAGAGCCATTAGATACCGGTGCTTCTGGTATCGATGATAATATCGACATATCAGCATAAGCACTGCTCACGCTCATCAGAAGCAATGGCACCATCATTTGTTTTATACTCATCGTTGTCCTCTATTTTTTTATTTTTGATCTTTTCGTGTTTGATTGCTTATTCTTCAAATTCTATTGCTCGCTATCGCATACCCAACTGATCAACCACCGAGCCACTGCTTGTAAATCCAGAAGTCGTTTTACCATTTGAGCCGATAATATAAGGTGTTCCTGTAACATTAGCTTCTCTCGCCCATTCATAATATGAGCTTACATTAACGGTACAATTAGCTTTTTCCTTAATACCATCAGGTAATACGCCTTTACTATATAGTTTGTTTAAGGCGCTCAAAGGATGGGTTGCGCATATTGCCTTTTGCATATTTTGAGCCACAGTTGTATTAAGTCCCTTTCTTGGTAATGGGAGATAGATAACTGAGTAGCCATTGTCTAAAAATTCATTGATATGCTCATGTAAATCACGACAATGCGGACAGGTATAATCAGTAAATACATACAAAGTCCCTTTAAGAGGTGTGCCATCTGGTTTTTTTAATTTAGATTGATAGGTTAGATTATCTTTAGCCCAGATAATGGCATCTTTAAGTTTCTTCTGTTCCTGGTTCTGTTGCTGATTTTCATTGTCATTATTATTACGCTTATCACCGTTTTCTAAATCAGAAAGCACATTTTTATGCTGAGCTAGAGGAATTTCATCTTTATGCGACATCAACTCATCTACGGTAGTATATAATCCAACAATAACTGTACTAATATGCTTAGGGTTTTTATTGGTAATGCCTGTGGCTTTATCAATTAAAAAATAGTTGTAAGCTCCTTTATCATTATGATCAATGACTTGAAGGTGTGTGTTATCCTCAATCAGTTGAACAAGGTTTGCGGACTTACTTAAGTCAAGCTTGTCTGTATTAAATAGAAGATAATGCTTTGCCTTTAATAGTACCTCTCCTGTTGTACTAACATCAATCATGCCTGAATTAGTCGTTAACTGATAAAAACCATTAATGTTTAAAGGTTTAATCTCACTGACCGTTAAATAGGTAAAGACCTGCTTTAACTTCCCAACTATTGGTATGATGTGGTCTATGCCAGAATAATCTTTAGATAATGTAACACGACTATCTGGAGTAACGATCACTTGCTGCTGATCATTTATCGCATTCTGATAGCCAGTAACAGCATCCTCAATTGGTGAAGACGCATAACCAGCATGCATGAACACGCTAGCCAGCATGCAAGCCACCATCGGTACTTTCTTAAAAATTCTACTGCAATTTATCATCTATTTTTCTCCTTCTGATTTAATTTCTGCGGTATCGGTAAATAAAATGCCTATGCCATGTCCTCGGTTTATCGTGACGGTTGTTGGTCGATTCCATAAGCTGGTAAATGCAGGTTGTAACTGCCCTGAAATATTGGTTGCTGCTCCACCAGCGGCACTAAATGCAATCTGCTTAGCATCAGGCGGTGTATAAACTTGGGTTTGACTGCCGCTACTGCCTACAATAACAGTCGGTGTGTTTTTACCTTGATAAGGCTGAGCAGCACCCTGAATTGCCCCAAAGGTAGCCCCAGCAATTAGCCCACTGAAGCGCTGTAAATAATGATGATCTATATCGTCATACAAGTTAGGTAAATAATCTGCATTAACTGCTATGGCATGAATGGTGAATGTAATACCCTTCCATATCATTTTATTAAACTCGATACTGATACCATCAATCCATTTGTCTCTGACAGTAAACTCGCCAAAGACTTTGGCGCCTCTATATTTACCCATCTGAATTTCAGCAATTACAGGTGTTTTAAAATCACTGTTAATCTGATTTATAACAACACCATATAAAAACGTGCCGGCATTGATCTGCCCTAAAACAGATTGTGTAATTGAGCTTACTGTCTGATTTACAATAACATTCTGGACATACTCTGGTGCTGTGACTGTCTTATACCCTGATGCTGTTGCAGTATGTGTTTCTAATTCCAGTTTATCTAAACCATAGGCTTTGATGGCTTTTTCAAAGGACTCACTTATCTCCACATCATCATTTTGCTTTGTTGTTTTTGTTTCAAGCTCATTTGTTTTATACTCATTTTTCTGGCGCGCTTTCAAAGCAGACTGATAGTTATAGTTCTGATTGGTGTTCGTCAAAGGCTGTGATTTCTTAATTGGATTAATTGAGCCTACTGTGCTGATAAAACTGGTGTTACCTTCTCTGGCTTCTTTTTCTTTCGCTGCTTCATAGGCTTCGTGCTTCTGTCTAATCAAAGGAGAGTTCACTAAATCATTATGATTGGCTCCACTGTCAAAGCTGGTATTGATGTTAACGCCCGCATCTGATGAAGGTTCACTGGCTGATAAAAACAGTTTATAACCTACCAGTGATACAATTACTGCTCCTACCACAACAGACAGGATTAATCTTGTATTACGTACTTTCTGAACCTTTTCTTCTCTCATATTCATTGGGCTTCTCCCTCATTTTCGCCATCAATTGACATCGGTTCAGTAATACTTGCAGGAATAAGACGACCATGATCGACTAGACTTAAAACATGATTACCCGACGCAATTTGAAAAACCGTATAGCCAGTCGAGGTACTGGCACGTGAAATATATGCCGGAGACTGAAGCTCTGCTTTGGTACGAATATAAAAATAGCCGTTGTACTGCCATACATTCGCATTTGAAATAGAAATATCCATAGCTCTTGCACCTTTAGGAGCTGTACCATTTAAAAACTGCATCATGGCTTTACTTGGTCTTGTAAAATCAACACCTGTATATTTAACTTCCTGTAAGGACTGCTGAGTTAAACCATCTATGCTAATATTGACCTGATAATCATATTGCGTATCTGATGAATCTAAAAACAGATGCACAGGCATTTGCTTATTCACAAGATAAATAATTAAATCCCCCTGGGCATAATCAGTGGTGCCATCAATCGTTAGTGAATTCCGCATGGAAGCCGGTAGTAAGCTGCTTTTCTGATCACCCTTCTGCTCAGACTTCTTCGGTGCCTTCTCGTCTGTATATGCATAACTTTTTCTGTCATTACTCTGCACAGGTGTCGTTGTACTATTCCCCCCTCTTTGAAAAACTTTAAAGGCATTTTCGTCAGATATATTATAGTCTTGAATCGGATATGGATTGCCCGCATTATCAACAAACTGAATATTAGTCAGTCGATTTTTAGCAATGTGGATTGTCGGCGGCTGATCATCGTGATACAAGAAAGTGCGCCTGTTTTGTTTAAGCTTCACAGTCATATGTTTGGCTGCTTCAATACTACGGTTATATTCCTTAAGCGCTTTAATCTGCGAGGGCTTAAGTGTTTTCCCCGATTGATAAAGTGCAATTAAATCTTTGTATTTCTGTTGATCCTGTTTTGTTAAAATCGCCTGATATTGTGCCTGTGGTGATAGCGTTTTACTTGCATCTCCAGCCTCTGCCCCTTGAGCCACGCCAAACATTATAGCCGTAATGACAGACATCATGACAAACAGGTTTCTACACTTAATAAAGATCATGACTATCTATGACACCATTTCTAATTGATTTAACTCTTCTAGCAGCATAGATTTGATATCACTGCTAAAAAGCTCAAACTGCTTTGAACTAATTACCTGCTTTAATGAGCCAACGTAGTGATGGCCATTTGATCTGACCGCTAGCAGTTCTATATCCTGATCGATAAACAACAGGTCTCTGTCAGCATCATCGATGCAGACAGAAGACTCAGCAATGAGATGTTCACTGTTTGTTGCAAAACTAATATTCATCATTAATAACCTTTTATTGTTCTTACCGCTTTAATACAGAGGTCTTGTTGATGACTATATTGCCTCAGTTTAAAAGACAACCTACCCCCCTAAAGTGGGGTGAAACGCAAGAAAAATGAAAAAAGTTTGGAAAAAGTGTCATTGCACTATTGAGTGAGTTGATATTATGCTTATTACTGCGTTTTTGAGCACATTATTTTTTACTTTTTTACTTCTTGTGCTTTTTAATTTTTTCTCTCTTTAACTTTTCTTGTTTTTTAACAGCAAACTCAATGAGATTATCTGGAATAGGATGTTTATCTGTATGATCAATAACAATCAATTTACGTCTGATATCGGGAAATTGAATAATTTTCTCGCTGGGCAATAGCTTTGTCACCATGGAATGATATTTTTGAGCTATGCCCATTCTGTTTAAGAATGTTTCATATTGAGTACCACCATCCTCTGCTTTAAGTAGCTTTATAATTCTTTTAAAAAACTTTGAGTGATTAAATCTAAATACCAACTGTTTATTGTAATCAAAACTTCGCATACCAATAAAATGTCCTGCAAAAGCGCTTGAAGCATCTAGATCATCACGGTTTAAATGGATGCTTGGCGTTTTATTGCCAAGCATATCATCGTGCAGTAACAAGTGACCCAACTGTGTTGCCAGATCAATATTAACCGCTCGTTTCGTACGACACTGACTAAGATTAATAAAAATAATACAATCTCGATAATGCCAGAATGCAAAGCTGCTTATCTTATCTTCGAGAAAATTAGGCACAGCAAATACCCTGACACCATTCCCCTCAAGCAGATTAAGCATATTATCAGCAATATCATACGTACAGTTAAATACCAACCTCATACTATTGGCATATAAGGTGTTGTTTGTGGATTTTATGTCTCCATTACGCATAAGATTATATATTTCATCATGTTGCCATATTGGCTTTATTAACGTGATTCGCTCATTGATATAATGGTTAATCTTTAACGCCTGGCGCATTAACAGATAAACATGAACTATGGTTTCTCTATTTAATTGCATAATACTCACCATCAATGTACTGAATATTATCTAACTTATTTACTATCCATTGCCTGAGACAAAGCCACATGTGTTGCTTTGAGGTATTCTTTAAGATTAACCCCAAGTTCACTAAGAATATCTTGCGTTAGCGCACTAAGTTTTTCATCAAGAAATTGCTGATCAAAGCAACAGTGGGGATAATAAACCTGAGCAAGTATATTCTGATAATTTGCTCTTTCATCCTTGTATTCGATTAAATTCGTCATCATTGATTTACGAATAAACAAAGATACTGGATAAAGCCTCGTTTGAGGCGCAATGCTCTCATCCATCAGATATGCCACTGCAAGAGGCCTTAGATATGCAATGTACTCATCAACGCTTTTTATCCCAACACCCGTCACAATACTGATGCTCACTTCAAAAAGCTTAAACAGCCGTTCAATCAACATTTCCTTATCACTCAACAAATCAAGTGTAGTAACATCAACAACTACTGTCACCTGCCTGATGATATAGGTAATATTCACTAAGGCTTCAAAGTAATATTCAACTACTTCACCTGATGCAATATGTGATGGTGCCAGAAAAACCATAACACCTTCAGTCTTTGGTTCTAGATCAGGCGGCAGATGTGCTGTTTCCTCATTTATGTAGATAGTTTTCATTACAAGCTCCTTTATCATTCTTATTTTTTATTATTTTGTGATTAGTAGTACAACGTAAATTCATTAATGGCTTCACCATGATCTAAAGTATCAAGCCAACATGAAATATAAGTGTTTCCTTTTAATTCAGGACAAATATAGCAATCATATAACTGCTTAATCTGGCTATTGTTTAATGACTGCAAAAGCAGTTGATCAGACTTAGGGTTAATATGAACATAACTTCTTTTACTACCCTTTTTCTCAGCTTTCTCAGCTTTTCCATTTTCTCCAATTTTCCCAATTTTTTCTATCAGCTCCACATAATTGCCCAACGATAAAATAGCAAGCTGATCTTTTGTGACACGGTTTTTAAGAAAGGTGTTTAGCATGTCAAAGTCGGTAAATACTCGATAAGTTTTTGCTGAGATTTTCGCACTTGTTTTACTGTCGTTGATAACAGTAAAACCAATTGCTTGAGCGTAATGATTGACAGTGCTAGACTCTATATTCACCTCAAAATGCTTTAGCAACTTGGTCATGTTTTCATCTAGCTGCTTTGGCAGATAACAATATATTTTATGCTGATATCCAGACACAGATTTTTCTATCCCTAAACAGAATTTATTGTTTTCCACACTATTTTCAAGGGAATATAAAAGCTGATTAATTTCCTCTTTACAACCTTTCAAATCATCAGCTTGCTCAATATAGGCTAATAATATTTTCTTAGTCGCATGCAAGGTTGAACGATCAATATATGCCACAAAACGAACTGGATTAATATGTCCCCTGGTATATTTTACTGAGCACTCAATATATTGTTTCCAGTTGTGATCCATCGACAATCCTGATAAGTCATAACAACGCTGTACACAAGCAATATAACTCTGTAGGCACCGATCCAGAGTAACTTCTGAAATTTGTAGATGCCGCCTGATCTTATCGCTAACACAGTTCATGGTAACGTTCCTTCATATCCTTTATTTTACTGATCACATCAAACCATACATCACAATAATCTGGCTTAGCATACAAATCTCCCTGCTCCAGCACACTCTGATAGCCGCATCCACCCTGGCATTCATTCAGATGCGGACACCTGATGCAATCAATATTTAACCTAACTTTGCGTTTATGCATTGCTTGATAGGCGGTTGATGTATGAATCCTGTCAAAGAAATTTATCTCATGATGCAACGTCTGATTTCCATCATCACAATACAACGTATGATTAAAAATATTGCCATACTGATAGTTTCTATCCTGAGTGTTTGCAAATGAAGAACACGTATAAACATGTCCATCTTCATCTACTGACAGAACACCTGAAGCACAATTACTCTTAAATGGGCACCCTGCTAACCCTTTATCTTTCATGTTTTTAATAAAATGATTGATTGGGCTAATATTAAATGTTGGATTATCTTCATAAATGCGATCAACCAGTGATAGAAGAAAGCTTTTATACTTTGCTTTATCAAGCGTTTGAATACCTGTGTCTTTAGCTCGACCCTCGGTATAAACATAGTTGTATTTTATATCAAACCCATAGCCATAATAAGACTCATATGCCCTTGAAAGGTCATATAACTGATAAGCCTGATCAATATTATCATCAGTTAACACAGTAACAACGCCAGTTAAAAACCCATCATCATGAAGTTGTGCAAATCGTTTCATAAAAACTTTATGATATATGTCACTGTTGCCGTGAATGTTACGTGTTCGACCATAATCATAGGATGTGCCAATCACACCACCTAAAACCGTCTCAATCACCTCATGCCACTTCTCAGAATAAAGCAGCAAATTAGTCTGCATTGAGAAAATAACATCATAGCCTTTTTGACGGATATATTCATAGCTCTGCAAATAAAACTCAGGCTTCATTAGCATAGGTTCACCGCCATGCCAGATCCAGTTGATTTTACGTAGACGATATCTTTCAGACAGGCATATCTGATCAATAACCCGCTTGAAGTCATCCAATGTCCACTTGCGTTTACTGCATATCGCTGCACTACAGTAATCACAGGTTGCATTGCAGTTTAGTGTCGGTCTGGCAATAACAGTTAATAAATGGTTTCGCATAGTTTCATGTACTCTTTTACTTTTTTGGGCTCTGATTCAAGAAATGCCTGAATATGTTTTAAAAATGGTTTATATCCACTGCATGCATCTCCCGTCTGCTGATTACTGGTAATTGGGCAACCGCTTCTACAAAAACGTCTAAACTCGCACTTCATACAGTTGTGATGCGGATGATGCAAGCGACTCTGTTTCAACCAGAACTGACGCACCTTTGAGCTCATGAGCTTATCAACTGAAAACTTGGCATAAGAGTAGGCTGGCTCTGAGTCAATCTTGTCTGGGCAAGCATTTATTTTGCCATCGGGATTAAACACCAGAAAATCCTGCATACAGGTCGTGCCCCACCTGCCTGCTGACTTACCTTTTATGACCCCAGTCAGTGCTTCATATATCTGTCTGATGACAATAGACTTATTACCTTTAACAACATAATCAAACGCATCAATTAACATATTGCTGTAATCCTGATTCGTTGGCGCATCATCAGTCGGGATATGCATGCCAAACGTATTATAGCGCTCAAAGTTAATGCTTTTAAAATCATGTGCCATAAAGAAATCAATCACAGAGATTATATTACCGCACTCTTTTTTATTAGGCACCGTAATTGGATGAACAGTTAGATTATTTCTTCTGGCTAAATCAACTTTATCGAGCCACAGTTTTTTATATGCCTCATTTGATCCATTGATTGTCCGTCCCGTAAAGTCCATTGATGAACCAATCGAGCGAATATATTGTTTTAAAACGGGAATGTGCGTCTGTTTCAATGGAATTAAGGAACTCTGCACAGCAAAACCATAATCAAGATTGCTTTTTGAAAGTTCTGCTTCAAGCAGTTCAAACGCAGCTTTTAAATAATTAACACTCAGTGATAAAACTTCACCACCATGCAAAACAATCAAGACCTGTGATTTATTGACGCGTTTAGCATATTCAACCGTTGTTCTGATAGCATCTTTTAATGTCTCATCTGACATTTTTGTTTTATCATGACGGTCTTCTTGTGGAATGTAACACATCGAACAGCCGACGTTACAGTAGTTGGACAGCTTAAAGTAACTGATAATCATAGCCACACCTATAAAAAAGCCAGTGCTCGCGAGCCAGGCGCGTATCGTGTTGGCGAAAGTCCTCGTTTTTTAAGCAGGCGATCCAGTTTACCTTGCGCCAGATCTTCCTTTACTTTCGTTAACAGCGCCTTCCATGTTTCACAATAATAAAATTTACTGCTAATGCTGCCATCAAATAACATACTGTCAGAGGGGCATCCCCCCTGACATTCTCTAAAATGCGGGCATTTAACACAGTCAAGATGCACCTGATAGCGCCTTGACTTAATGACGCGTAATGCTTGCGCCTCATTAAGATGATGGGTAAAAGTCTCTTGAGGTACCTGCTTATTATCGACTACCAAATCAAAGACATTACCAAAGGAAAAATCTTTATTACGTGTATCTGAAGATACTGCACAATTATATAAATCTCCATTAGGCTCAACAGATAGAAAACGTCCACCGCATGATCGCGTGTAAGGACATTTATGTGACTTATGAACACCTAATACACTGTAGAGGAAATCAGCTAAAGGAATAACGTCAAATGCAGGTGCATCATTCACCCATCTATCCCATAACGCCAGTAGCGTTTGCGTATATTTATGCGCACTCATCAGCACACCATGATCTTTAACCCGCCCCTGTGGACGCATATAATTAATGCGAATGGATGGCGCTTTATCGCCATGACTGATCGCTAAATCATACATTTTTACTGCCTGATCAATATTTTCATCAGAATAGGTGCCAATAATGCCTGTGCTAAACCCGTCATCAATAATGTTTTTTAACTTCCACTTAAAGACCTTTTCAAACTTTGCAGCATCCCCAAATATGGTACGCATGCCACCATATTCAAATGACGTGCTGATACAACCATTAAAAACCTGATCAATCGTATCCTTCCAACGCGTAGATTTATATAAGGTAATATTTGACTGCATTTCAAAACGTACATCAGGATGCGTTAACTTGGCATATTCATAACAACTGGTATAAAACTGAGGTGACATTAAAAGCGGCTCACCACCATGCCATATCCACTGTACCTGCTGGTTTAATCCAGGCTTTAACGTATCCCAGATATGCATGAACTTTTCAACTGTCCACTTTTCTTTGTCATAAGGAATAGCACTGCAATAACTGCAATCAGCATTACATGCCTTGGTTGGCTTAGCAATAACAACAAAAATATTCATCACTGCCACGCCTTACTTAAAATATTACACATACTTAATTGTGCATTAGCCACTCTCGCAATCATTACCTTTCGTATTTCTGCGCTTTGATTATTTTTATTATGATTCAAATGCACATCATACTTTCTGCACCATTTACGCACGGTATTTACAGAGTATGAACTGATTAAAACCACGTCCTCATAGACAAGTCCACGCTTTTCAAAACTCTTTAGAACAGCTTTAACTGGCTTATGATAGGTAGACTCTGCCCATTGACAAAAAGGTTTCCTTGATATTTTCTCTTGCACTTTTTTCATCTAACATAGACTCATCACGTGATTGATAACTTATCTTGTCATAAAATAATTTAAGACCTACCCCCCTAAAGTGGGGTGAAAGCAAAAATAACTAAAAAAATTCAACAAAATGCAAATGCGAGTGTGAAAAAGGCTAATTCGTATGGCTTGAGCGGCTTTTAAAGTCAATATAGCGAAATAATAGCGTCTTAAACTCAGCTGACTGGCATCTTGATTTAATATGATTTAAAAATACTTTATATCCCATACATTCTTCCTGATTTTGCGGCATATGAAGACACACTCGACGATTGCAGTTTTTAAAAAATTCACATGACAGGCAACCTGATTGAAAGCTTTGCTGTTGATACTTGATGTTCTTCAGCCGATCAGGTGAAAAGAGTATTTCATTCGGGGCACGACTATTCAATCTCCCAACACCTTTATCAATCGCTGATTGTATGGTGCAAGTACTTACTTTCCCATCCGGCTCAATCACAAAAAAGCCTTTCTGACAGCCTTCTTCTTGAATCATCGGTAAATTTAACGCAATTCTGGGATAGCTCTTACAGATATCAACATTGATATATTCACCTTTTGCATAAGCATCTAAAACCCAATCGAATATACGGCAGTACATTTGTGACTGCTCTAAATTACTGGGAATTTCTGCCTGCTGTGACTCAGGTACACCTGTTTTAAAGAACTGTGATATCTGCACATTCTCAACACCATAGCTCATTAAGGTATCCATTAGATAAGATTCTCGACCTATTTCACTTTTCGTTAGAGTACAGTTGACAATCATCGGCTTACCAAGCTTTTTGACAGCATGATATTTTTTTAACCATAACTGGTGATAATTGTTAACTGAACCATTGATTTTACGCGTACTGAAATCTAATGATGTTTTTATCAAATCAACATATTTATTGATATAAGCGGCATGTTCATCGCGATAAGCAATCAATGACGTGTTAATACGATGCTCAATCATGGTATCACTGGCCAAGGTGTTTTTAATACAATTATAGGCATTGGCTAGGAAATCATAATTAAGTGTCAGTGGCTCACCACCTGTAAAACTCAGTCGCAACGTTTTTTCATTCTTAAGTTTAAGGTTTGTGTTAACCAAGTTACCAATGCGCTCATAAAAGTCATTCGTTAAGCGTAATTTATTGTGACGATTAACCAGAGGAATCATGCAGTGATCACACCCCACATTGCACCAGTTAGTCAAGCGAACCTGAAGCATCATACCGGCATTCTACTATAGTAGTCATAATCAACATCACAACGATAAGCCTGATATTGATCCTGATTTGATATCAGCTGATTAATCGTTAAAGCCGCAGCAATATCATGTAAACGCTTTTCATATATGTTTTCATGTGTTTTTAAATGTCTTCTACCAATAATCAACCCCTGGCGTCGCCTTATCGTGTTTTGATCGTACTTCTCCAGGTGTCTTGCTTGGTCAATCCCTGTGTGTATGACACAATCTGCACTGAATCCCATATAGCACTTAGGCACAAAGCATGACTTAATTATCTTGAATATACCCCTGTAATATTTAATCTGATTATTTTTAATCATTTTAATCGTGCATGAGCGTTTATGAAATGAAGGGTAATCGAGTAACAAAGTAGAGTTCAATTTCAACCGTGAATATTGTGTATAGTGTCCTTTTATATCGGGCAAAAAAGGATAAGCGCATTGATACTGCGTCGTCTGTTCATTAGGGTGTAGCTTAAAACTAATATCCAAAAGATGCGCTGGTAGTATGTCTATATTATCTTTTTGGCATAGCTCATGCCATACTCTGTCTATTGACCTTAGATCGATAGCTGTATTTTTGTATACATAAAGCGCAAGCTTATGATCAAAAAAAGTATGGATGCCCCTTTTAGTATGATCAACATTAATGGTCGTATAGAAAGGTGAAAGACATACCAGTATCTTTGAGTCAGGGTAATGCTTTAATAGACTGGCCAGTGTAATCACAGTTAAATAATCATCATTGTTATTAACAATAAAATCATAATGTTTAACCTTAACTGGCGGCTCTAAAATCATTAGTAATGCCCTCTCCCACAATCACTATGATTTGAATAGCACGGGGTGTACGACTCAACATAGCAAGGTGTCACTATATCCTGCTGATTACTGATACCATTAATATTATTAGAGTCATTATTATTATCACCGCTGCTCATAAGGTTACGATTTTCATGTAAAATCTGCCCTGGGCTTTTATAAAACATTTCAGCATTTGCCTGCTGTTGAACAGCATTCGATGGTATGACAGGCAAATCTTTGGCTTTTGACTGGCTGATAGCCTGACCCAGAGCCTCAACTGAATTAATAGAATGTGTCGTATCTGCATAAACGGTGCTTGATAATATAATGGCTTCTGATGCCAGTGATACCAAAATTGCTCTATTAATATTTCCCATTGTGTTAGCACTCCTTATTTATTTTATTTTTCATTATTTATTGGAATAGTCACAGTAAATCTCAGCAATAGCTTCAAATTGAGTGAGGTTGTGCTGTATAATTTGCCATCCATTACCATTTGTCTGCGCTCGAACACCAGAAGCTGCATAAGGCACAGTAAAGCTAACTGTGGTATATACAACATGTCCCGGAGATATTTCACGATATGGTGCTGAGAACTTTACTGGAAACTGTTTTACTTCCTGCATTTGTGGTAATAGGAATATCTTATTGATACCACCTGTTGCAGCACAGTGTGCATCAAAGGGAACAAATGTTGTATTCTGATTAATGGTATAACTGCGCACAAATACCATCCCCAGATAATCAGTCAACTTAGTATTGCCTTTACTGGCGATCGTCAGGTCATTGACATGTACATTAGAATCCCCCTTAACACCATTTTGCTTGCCAAGATAAACATCACCACCGCTATTACGATTCAGCGATAATTCGCCAACTGAGTTAATGCCAATATTATTATTAGCTGACATCGTAATATTTCCATTACCATCGCCAAGCTTAACTGAGCTTGCTGCACCAGATAACAGTAAAGGTGCACCATTTGATGTAATCTCAGCTTGGGTAGCTGACTGCATTGAAATGGTTGATACATTTAACAACTGACGTTTATTATCGGCAATAGCAGGATTATAGGTAATATTGTTCTGCATGGAGTTGCCGCCATCCACACGTAACCAGACATCTTTTGTTCCTTGTAAGGTGATGTTGACCTGAAAGGTTGCATTGACTTTATCAAAGTTATAACTGGTAATCCCATTGAATGCGCCATTGGACACTGACCCATAATATGCGCGCGCTGCATTAACAACACTTGCTGCAAGACCTGGATCAGGTTTTAAGACACCATTTGTTGTCATACTGGTAATCGCACCAAAATTAATTGTCACACTTAAACGACTGCTACCTCCAATGTTATTCACCGTCACTACAGGTGGTGTTCGCATTAATTGTGAATTAATAATAAAGCCACAGGGTAAGTAAACCGTAGCTGAACTACCACCGCAGCTCGTTGGCAAAAGCCAGGTTACACCAGTAAACGTATCACCTGCATGCACAGTATCTGTAGCAAGCTTAGCATCAACCGCAGCAATATATTGTGCAACATTGTTACCTGTTGCCCTTGCCTCTGATTCACGTGCCTTATAGCTGCTCCATGACATATATGCTATCAATAATAGCCCAGCAATCACAAGTACCATCGACAATTCAATCAATGAAAATCCTGCCTGTTTATCAAATTTCAGCAAATGCAATTTCTGGTTTTTCTGATCGCTTTTATGATTCTGATTACTTAGCTGCTGGCTAAAAACTCGCATAAAGCACTCCATTAAATATAAGTTAAAAGCATTTAAAAAATTAGTAGAAAGTCAGAGCAAGCGTTGCTGGATCAGCACCTGCACATGCTGTAGCTAAGGTATCTGACGTTGCAACCGCCTGACCATTTGCCGTCACGCCCAGTGAATTGCCATGCAGATACTTTGCCCCTATCGTTGTACAATTATCTTTAGGTATATTGGTTACTGTGACCTGAAACTGCGTATTGTTATAAGGCGCAACCGTAATAACAGAGGTATTATCCTTACCATACCAACTGGTACCAATGACCTGAGCACCTGCTGCTCCATGCAGCATATCTGGCATGACAAAACCGGCATTAATGACAGTTTGCGTAGTCAGTCCGGTGTAATCACCACCAGAAGGTCGGTATAATTTTGTTACCCCCTCAGAAATCATTGATATCTGCTTAGTCATGTCTTCGTTTTTAACATTACCTGACAGGCTGTTATACAAAATAATAGCGCTAATAACGATAATAGCAGCAACAGTTAGAACCAGCGCTAACTCAATCAATGAAAAGCCCTGTTGGTTTCGATATTTTCTGTATTTGTTATATTTACTGTGTTTTGTTAAAAGTTTGTCTATTCTCATTTTAATCTCCTTTAATTAATCTCGTGTTAAAAATTATAAATATTATGCTGAAATGGTACCCAGTGCCTGAAGTGCGATAACAAAGAAAGCCAAATATGACCCCATAGCTAGAAAGAAAAGCCCTGAAATAAACTTAAATGAACGCTTAATCTGATTAATCTGTTCATCAAAATAATTAACAGCCAAATCATAAATCCCCTCGCCCAGTTTACCCGCATCTGAGTAAACCCCTATTAATGCCGAGATATTGCGATCAAAAAAACCAGTATTCATCAAAGTTTCACCAGGCTCTGCACCTTGATCAAGAAAAGCAAGCATAGCATTCACATATGAGGCAGTATAACTGTTGGCATTGTTTCTTATACTCAACAAAGAGAAATGCAAAGATGTCTGAACATTATGCTTATCTTTATTACTGTCCTTATTGTGACTGCTTAGCAGCAATGACAGGGATACCAGAAATTTAACCGTCGATATTTTTTTATAAATTGAAAATGGCGGGAAGTAGTCCAGTATTTGACGCACTTTGTTCTTCTGCTGAGGAATGATGACGACGATTGCCACCAACAGCACCATTAAAATGGCAGAAATAATAAAAACATGATCAACCATCCACTGATTAAAATGGCTGAATTTAAGTGTAATAGCAGGCATTTTATCTTTTGGAATTGATGCATTAAGGCTGGGCATAAGTTTCATTGCAGAAAAATACATCATTCCCACCATAGCGACTATAAACATGGCAGGCTTTGTCATGCTGATCAGGATTGCTTTAATTAGTGCTCCTTGTTTATCGGCATGCTTGACGACATTCTCCAGACCATTAGCTATTTCATAACTGTCGGACGATAGAATTGACATCTCAGACTTAGGAATATAAGGAGCAATGGCATCAAAAAAGTTCATCCCTAATTTGCTGTAACGAAAATTCACATCATCAAGTATCGATATCAAAAGCGCATCTTGGTTAAATAGCTTGCGCCCACATTTCTTAAAGTTATAACTCATTCTCTCTAACGCCATATTCATTGACATTCCTGAGCCTAAAAGCATCTTTAAAGATTTATAGAGCTTCATGCGTTTACTACTTGTAAATTGACTAGCAAGCCATTTCACCTGTAGCTTGGGATATAAATGTAGTTGGTTGCCAAATCTGTCCTGCGCTGGTTTGAATATACTGATGATATTAAATGCCATACTCATGCCATAGCCTTATTCAATATACTTTTAAGGTGCTCCTGTTCTACTAATTCGCCTTCTGTTCCTGCATCTAAAGCACCTACTTTATATTCAACAGAGTAAGGACATATCTGACCTTTAAATACCTTAATCAATGCATCTTCCTTAATAGTCATTCCACCAACACTTCGCCAGGCTCGATAGGCACTTATCAGATCTCCTTTTCTGATGTTTTGCAGAATGTTAGCATTCGGCTTAAGGAATTCAGCGATGACTGTTCTACCAACCACGCCTGAATGATCACAATGTTCACATCCACCGGTATTGCGAATACGAACTTTATGAATCACATGCTCTGGTAATGCGTAAGCTTTAATCACATCAAGCAATGTTTGCTGGATACTCATGTAATCCTTATTTTTATTTATAGCTTCATCGATAGTTAGAGCGCATGATGGGCAAAGCGTCTGCACTAATGTCTGATACACAATAAGCTGTAAGAAATTCAGTGAACATACCACGTCACGATCAATCCCTATACCACATAAACGCTCAATGGTTGAGATTGCATCCTGTGCATGCAGGGTTGAAAAGAATACATGACCCGACTGAATTGCTTTCTGGCTGAACTTTGCAGTACCTTCGTCACGAATTTCATTGCAGTAAATCATATCTGGATCCAGACGAACCATCTGCTTAAGAGCCAGATTAAATTTGTGTGTGATCTCAGCCTCACTGAATTGAACTGAGTCGTGCACAGCTAACTGATCTACACCATCGATAATATATTCAACCGGAGATTCGACGGAATAGAACTTTTTAGTGCCAGCCGTGACACGAACAAAGTTGGAAATCAAGGTCGTTAATGCCGTTGATTTTCCAGAACCTGTTGTACCTGAAAATAGAATACCACCATGTGGTAACTTAAGCACGTCATTGAAATACTTTATCTGTGTTTGACTATAACCCAGATCTTCAAATGATTTAATGGATGTTTTATCCGTTGAAAGTATACGCATCACCACAACATAAGACTTACTCAACGCCACATCTTTAATATTAGGAGATTCAATAGCGTGCGAAGCAAATCTTATTCGATATCTACGCTGGTTAACGACGCGCTCGAAAACAGTCTGCTGCATTCTTCCTGGGTCAAACATCTTCTCTTTCTGACCTTCAACACCCTTCGTGTTATACATTGCTCTCATCATTTTATTGGCAAACTGCGAGTCATAATTTGCATAGGCGCATCGTTTAATTTCATCATGAACTCTTAACGAAACTTCACATACCTGACCACGAACCCTAAAATGAATATCAGACGCATCCTGTTCTATTGCATGAGCCAACAGATTATCAAATTCAGTTGCTAATGCTTCTTTAGAGTGATTGAGGTCACTGCTTTTGATTTTTTGCAAGCAATCACTTAATACAACCGCTCTGGCAATAATCGTTTTAACTGCCTTTAAGTCATATTCCTTCAGAGCTTCTGTTTTATACTTCGCGAGTTTATCAGCAAGCTCTTTATTAGGCGTTAAATTAATTGACTGTATCACCGCTAAAGCACGCTGACCATCTGACAGTATATGCTGCACAAATAAAAACTGTGACTGCTCTTCTTTGCTGAAGCATCGAGTGTGTGATGGATCACAGTAAAGTAGCTTTTCTGCCTTTATATTTAATTCATCAAAACTATTACACACATTAAGGTTGCGCTGCGATGTAACTATCTGCTTAGCATCAAGTACAGATTTAGATGGTGATATATGCCTTGTTGTTTCAAGCTCCGGTATTAATTTACCTCGGCTTCTAGAGTTGATCCATGATTTTATCTGCATAATAATACCCACTTATTTATTAGTTTGATCTGTTATTTTTGAGTTAAGTACAGATACTTTTTCTGTTTCTTCACAGTGTTGTACAAAACAATTTGTGTTTGATGCACAGCGATGACTTTCCAGACACCATCGAGACTGTCGCCTTTCTTCACAGGAATAACATTACTGCCATACTCAATAACAGCTGTTAGATCATCACCCATGCCATAAACCTGCTTTAGCCCATAGTCGTACTGTGGCAGTAATGTCTGACTTTCAACTTCATGAACTGGTTTAGTGGCCTGTGGCAATGCTACAGGCGCTTGCGCCACAGGTGTTTTATTCTTGCTTAAATGTTTTAACTTTTGCTGTAGCGTCTGTGCTTTAACCTGTGCTTCAAGTAATTCATTGTGAGCGCTTTGCATATCTGTCTGCTCAGAAAGCTGCTGCATATTTTCAAGATAATTGTCAGCACCCAAAGAAGCACCCTGTAACGCAAAGAGCATTAAACCGATTAGACTAACTTTACCTGCTACTCTTACTGCACTTAGTTCTTTTAATTCTTGTAGCACTTTTGACTGTTTTATTTCACTTATCTGTCTATTCATACATATTTCCTTCAAATTGCCATTTTTTAATTTGCCCATGATCAAACACCATATTGAATGCCTTAATCGTTAAATAGGCATTGTTTGTTGTTGCTTTAATTAATTGCTTAAATGCTGTAATTCCTTCACCTGAAACACTCATCATCTGTATGTGATTACCCGTGTTATCTGATAGCGTTTTATCTAACGTATAGGTCAGATGGTTATCCTGCAATTTACTGATTAAAGAGGATAAAGCGTTAAACCTGCCTTTTTTGTCTTTGAAATCTGCCAGTGTTATATTGTAAACATGTTGTTGTGATCTTGATGACAAATAGTCAAATCTAATCGTTAATGCTGCTGAGTTGGTGTTTTTGGCTACTTCCATCTGTGTGGCATTGATATCCTGTTTCAAAAGAATTAAATCATTCATATTTGCATAGTGCATACGTTGATACGTCACCACCAGATCACTGGTTTTTTCGGCATTAAATTGTATGCCTGAGATTTGCCAACCATGGTTATAATAAGACATATGATTAACTGCACTTAAAAAGTTACTTAACACATAAAAAGCATTTTTTGACTGAATGTTTTTTATAAACAAATCGTGCTGACGTTTTAAATTTTCTGCCTGAATCTTCTGCCTTTCTAACTGCTGCTGCTGTAAAGCTCTTTCTCTAGCTGCTTGGTCTAAATGCGATTTATAGTATGAATAGCCATACCAAATTGCAGAAATCACAATAATGACCGCAATAACTACATATTTAATCTTTGGCTTTTTGATAATGGTAACGCTATATTTACGCCACGATGGGTCTGTATGTGATAAAAGTCCTGATAGATTCAATGTCTGTATTTCAACAGCATCTATTAATCCACTTAACGCAATCAGTGATTCATCTTCTATATCCAGACATACCGTATAAGGTTTTGCATTTCCTTTAATTCGGTAGCCTACATATGGCAAAGCAGAAATAAGTGCATCATGCGATAATAGTTCATCACCTGAAGTATTAATATCCATCTGACTTTCCTGCGTAATGCTACCATCCCTTAGTAATGCATCCGTTGCTTCCTGATGAGAGAGTAAAGTACCACTACTGACCACAGCACCTCTTTCTATCATACAAAGCCAGTAAAGCGGTTTGCCATTGTTATCTGTCAGACCTAACTTATCAGTGATAAAAAGCAGGTTTTCAAACTGGTCTGCCAATATCGCTGCAACAGATATCTTGGCAATATTAGCCTTATCATGTGTGATAGCAGTTCGTTTTGAACTGGCTTGATAAAAGCCAGTTTGACCGAGATTATCTCGATAAAATTCTTTTTTACTGGCAGTAGCTACCCAGGTAAGGTCAAATGCATATTTATCTAACATCAAATCCCCCTATTTACCTATAATGTATGGGGTAACAATGACGACCGTCACTGTATGATCATGATTCGCTGCATTATTCCCACCAGCCAGTATCGTGCCAGGAATTACTGAGTTTTGACCCGTTGTATCCTCACTGTTTTGAAACCCCGTCAATACAATTGTTTGACCCGATGTTAGCACTACTTTAGGAATCATGAATGATTTATTTCTAATATCAGGCAACTGCATATAACTGCCCTGATCATCAATCTTTACATTCTCCATGTTAAGCAGTGTGGCAATACTTACCGTCAGATTGATCATGACTGAGTTATTGCCGATCAGTTTAGGCGTAACTGCAACGTTGTAGCCAACGTTAACAGTTCCTGGTGTTGCGCTTTTTTGAATATTATCGCTACTTGACCCACTGCCACCTAGTGTATTAACCGTGACCTGTTTGATATAGCTGATTGATCTTTGATTTTGTATAGGAACAACTGAGTTGTTTGCCGTATAAACAGTTGTTGAAGTCACCTTTGAGGTCTTGCCAAGTTTGTTTAGCGCGTTAACAATTAACTGTGAACCAGCAAAGGGTCCATGTGATATCCCACCTGATATCTTTGCTGTCTGTATTGTACTATTCAACGCATCACTTGTAGCTACCGGAATTGGTGTGGTGTCCCAATCCAAAGATCCAGAAGTAACTTTATACATCAGGTTCCAGTTAAAGCCATAATTCTGCGCATTAGTTTGCTGCACATCGTATATATCAACTCTAACAGCAATACTTTTGCTAACCGTTTTATTGATTGTTTCAATATAGTTTGAAACCAGCTTCATCTGAGGTGGCGTGGTCACAACCGTGATATATCCTGTTTCCGGTGATGATTCAACATGACCATCCTTACCAATAAAAGATTTAATCGTATCAATCACTTTATTCCAAGCTTTATCATCCGTTGAGTCATATGCAGTTTTAGTATTCTGAACTCCTTGAACTTCAGGTGAGTTACTGTCAATACTGGTTTTTCTACTTAGTACACCTGGCAAATCATCAAGCAAAAAGAATTTGGTATCATAATAATAAAAGTCTACAGAGTTTGATTTTTCATTATATCTCCACCACAACCCATAATTTTTAGCTAACAAAGATAAGAGTGTCTTAACATCCCCCGTGTAATATAATGATGTTTTAGAGTCTAGCAAGCTGCTATCTTTACTTTGCGAGTTATTATTACTGGTATCCTGCATCACAATAACAGGTTGCACAGAGGTGCTGCTATCTGCATTGACCGTTTTTTTCTGATCAGATGCAGAAGCATTCTCTAAAAACCCATAAGCATCTGAGGTAATACCCATTGGAATATTTGTCTGTGAACCAATTAACTTAAGAATATTCTGAATTGTCATTGGTTGCGAAGTATTAAAGGTTATCTTCTCATTAAAAATATCTGGTAACTTAGTGGTGTTATCCATTCGCTTAAATGCTTTACTTGCCACATAAATATTGTTGTTATAACTGATCAGATCTGGCTTGTAAGTATTCATCTTATCTGCAATCTGATTGGCCTTATCAATATTATGCTTGGCGATATCATCTGTTTCCTGCATTTGCGCACAACCCAAGAGGCCTGATGACACTAATGCCATCACACATAAATTGCACCAGAGCTTTTTATTGAACATATGGTTCTCCATGTTTAGTGTTTTCATTTGCTAAATTGCTGAGTTAGCTATCTCATAGAGACCATATTGCCTGAGTTTTAAGGTCAACCTACCCCCCTAAAGTGGGGTGAAAGTGAAAATAATTTGATTTTTTTGATTACTGATAAATAAAATTGGTAATAGATAGATTAAGGCGACAAAAGAATACATAAAGTGGATGTAAAAGGGTTCTTAGCTTATAAATTAGCTTCCCCCAGCATAATGCCAAAATAAAACCCTAGCTGAAGCAGTGTTTTAACACCAAACTTAGTTTTTGTGATTGCGACAATCTCTTTAGCATAATCAAGAGAAATGTTCATTGCAGTAGAAGTTTCAGAAACGGTCATGCCTTCAATTTGATATAACATTAATTCAAGCTCTCTCGGCTTGATTTTATTTTCACCGACTTTTAGCGTGAAACTAGTGTCTTTTTTTTTACTGTTTTTATATTGATCTAACAAAGTGATATTTGACTTTAATGCCTCATGCAACCCCTTATGATCTGACACACCTGCAATTTTCATCAATGACCTTAAGTACTCAGGATGAAGTTTGATCATGGCATCAAATGAGAATTCAGAGCAAGTTTGCTTTTTAACTGGTGCGCTCATACTTATTTCTCCTCTCTTTTATTTCAGATACTATACAACTACTTACAATATCAAGTATTACTAGTGGCAATACTCAACGATGATCCTTCAGATAATTTAGTAATCTTGCTTCCAGTCTGAGCAATCTGTTGCCAGTTTCCCGTATTATCATATTTAAATATCTGTCCTGTATTACCTGATGTGGCCAGATAAATAATTTCGTTATCCATCCCTCTTTCAATATAAAAGTCATTGGTATCCTGTGTATTTACAACTGGGTTAAGTGAGCTATCCCACATGCCGGGGTTATTGATATATCGATATGTATTATCATTAGTAGCAAAGGACATCAATAAGTCTCCACTGTTTCTATCAAATCCAAACCCAAGGACATTGTATGATGCAGGACCTGTTGGCAAATTGACCGCTGACCAATTTCCAGCTGAAGTAGCCTTATAAAACTTAGTTGTGGCACCCTGTTTACCAGCAACAAAAACGCTATCATTTGTTTGTACTGCCATATCATTAATTTCTGTCAAACTTGGAGGTGAGTCAAAAACAGACCATGAATTATTTTGATACTTGAATATTGACCCACTTCCTGCCCCCGCCGCAAATAAACTGTTATCTGATGTGAAAGCAATTGCCATCACTGAGGTGATGCCTATATTACCTAAATCACGCCACGTAGCACCGTCTTCATTTAACTGATAAACATGTCCATTATCTCCACCGATATATACAACGCCATAATGATCTACATTTAAAGCAGTTACATTTGTTACTGCCGCTGGTTTACTGATAGTACTCCAGTTAGTATCTGATGCTTTTTTATAATGTATAGTGCCATCGATACCCAGAGAATAAAGAACTCCTGTATCAGTAAGGTTATAGCTTAGCGATTGAGCTACATTGTTAATGATTATACCGTTACTCTGTGTTTTAAACCCTTCTGTATAGCCAACCGTATTTTTGGCATTTACATAGCCATAGCAACTTTGACCAGGTTGCAATACAGTTAATTGATCACATGAATCTGGACAAGTCGTCGGTGTACACCATGAAGTATTGCTAGTGCCATCATAAACAGTAAAGTTAGAAGAGTCATCTGGTAGTCCAAAGTCAATATGACCAGTTGCATACTGATCGTTATTAGTAACAGTCATCTTAATAGATGCACCAGACATTTGCGTAAAGCTTACCGTAACTTTACCATATTCTTGTGGACCTGGTGATGCTCCACCCTTACCTCCACCGCCACCACAGGCTGATAATATTGCTGATGATGCAATGATAGACGCTGCTAATGTTAATTTCCTTGTATTCATTTTTCTCTCCGGGTTTATTAATATTAATTAAGTAGATGAAACTGATTCAGACTGAAGTTTTGCCTGAGTTATGTATTTAGATTTTAAGTCGTAGAATTCCTTTGCACGTTGTTTTGCAAGCTCTTTTTTAAAATCGACAATTTCTACTTGTTCATTATGAGTTCTATTATTATCAGTCTGTACTGGTTGCATGGCAAATCCCTCTGATTTTATCTGGTTATAAATAACATGTCTGTTTAAACATGTTATTTATAATATTTTGTTTTTCTTTCATTGTCAACTGGGATCGTCTATATTAATCAATACGTTAATTTTAAAGATCTGAATCAGATGCTCAGTAGAAAAAAAACTGACTGGAGTGAAATTAAGTCAGAGGTTAAGGAATTAAATTATCCCTTATTTGAAATAGTTGATGCACTTAACCCAAATTTGACAATTGATAAAATTACCTATCCATATGGTTTTACTATATCTGATAACAAGTATTTTTATTCCCCAAATGAAAATTCTGGATTTGACGCTATTGACGCTAAATTAATCCCGTTATTCCTTAGTAGAGATAAGAAGTTGGAAATTTTTATTGAGTCAGATAACAGATTGATTCCTGACACCATATATCACAAAGGTGATTTTTTTCCTATTATATCAGGTGTTGGCAATAATGAAGTGATTACACGCCCACAGTCACCATACACTTGGGTGGCTGGGTTGCGTAACATTATTATTACACCGGCACAATTGAATAAAAATTACAATAGATATAGAGAGGAGAGAAATATTGATATCAACCTTAATATTGATAATCCAGAGTCTCACTTTCAACTTATAAAAAATTTTTCTGATCATTACATGAGAGATTGGAAAGCAAGTTTTTATACATTTGGTCAAGAATGGCTTGATAAAATCAATAATGATAAAAACTGGAGTGATTTTAAATTATTTCTAATTGATAGAGAAAGAAATGTTGATAGCTACAGAGCAAATATAGTTTTTTTAGAGTATGCCATGAATGAAATTATACTTAACAATAAGATTAATATTATGCAGCATACATTTGAGCTAATGAAACAGATAATAGCAATTGCTCTTGGTTTCATGCCATCTTATAGACCATCTTTAGACGATACTGGATTACCAACTCATGAATTCATAACTGATTATTTAAATACATACAGGTCAAGTACTATACCTTTCATCTACGAACCTGCCTACATTAATGACAGTGGTAATATTTTATATTTATCAGTGTCCGCAGCAAATTATTTCCTTAATGAAAGGAAGAACATCAGACTAACATATTATCTTGATGAGCTTCACAAATACTTTTATTTTATTCTAGAGGGACTTTCTAAACATAGGTTAACTCAAGGCTCTGCTTATGGTTGCTTGCATAATAAATTAGAGCTTAAATATTATTGTACGCAAGGAAGTAAAGACTACCTCCTTGGGTCTAGTGATTTATATAATAATGACGCTAGATTTTCATCTTTGCGAGATAAATATAAAAATAAAGTAGCTGATAATTTCGTACAGAGAACGATATTCAATCAAGCGGTAATTTCAATAAAAATGAATAGTTAACTTAATCTTGGAGGCAATATTAAAGTTGTCAGGCTAGAAATCATATCTTTAGATAAATCATCCAAAATAACTGACTGTATAATTGAATTTACTCCCTCATATAAAGTAGCTTCATAAATAATGCATGTTTGATTTGGAGTATAAAATTTTCGGAGATAACTCTTGAGGGAGTCGAATTCTCGGTTTATAGTTTTATGGACGTGACCTTTTTCATTTATGAAACCAGCCTGCAATATAGTCAAATAAGATTTTGTACTTATATTAATCTCCCTATTTAAAAGATCTTGCCCCATATATATTTGCATGCCATATTCAGCCGGATCAATATTTAAATCACTAAACATACAATCAATAGATGAAATAGCAGGACATGATATAATATTGATGTCTTTTTTACTTGCTAACTCAATAATTTTTTGTGCTGGGTTAACACAAAATAAGGGATGTCCATAAAATATTGTACAAATGTTCTCATATTCATCTATTATCTCGATTACAAAATCAACAATCTTCTGATAGCACTCTTGTCTATTTTCAGTTGAATAGTAAATCTTGCTTAGATCATATGATTTATTTGAATTTTCTTCTACATACTCTTCCATTATTGGCTCATTAAGTAAATATAAAACCACATCAGCTCTCTTTATATAAAGCTGAGATTCATAACTCAAGTGCGCTATTGATTTTATGCCAGAACCAAGAATGCAGAGATTCTTCATATATGTCTATTTTACTCCATCACAATAAGCTTCTTTTATCTGGCTTTCATCACGTACTATCTTAGAATCATGATGTTTTATATGTTTTTGATAGCTCCCTATCAACTTTACATATTCTTCTTTAGTCATTTTAACCCCTTTTATATTAACTAAAATATCTAATTTATAATGTTATTTTAGATTAAATATCTAAAAGTGCAAATCTTATTGCTTAAATAGATGAGTTGAACTCATTTTTCTCATCAAACATGCGTTAGTCAATAACTAGTGTGTTGATGTAATTAGTTTAACATCTATTTTATGCTTATCATGCTTACTATATGGTGATCCTTTTAAATAGTTCATGGCCACCTCTGCTGCCATATTACCTAATTTTAATGGTTGCTGTTCAATCGTTGCATTTATAAGTTTTTCCTTTACTGCTTTTATTGCCTCCGGAATTCCATCATAACCCACAATTACTATATCGCGTTTTAATATTTTAGCAGCATTAGCTGCACCCAAAGCCATTAAATCATTTTGAGCGAAAATAGCATTGATTTCATTATTAGCTGCCAATATTTTATAGGTTATATGTTCAGCCATATCTTTATCATAATTAGCAGGGTACGATGCAATGATTCTAGCTTTTGAATTTTTTATTACATCATTAAATTTTTCTGACCTCAGCTTTGTTGAAGATGCTCCAACATTACCAGTTAACTCTAGTATCCTAGCATCATTGCCTAATTTCAGAAGAATATAATTAGCTGCTAGCATAGCGCCTTGAGTATTATTTGATTCAATATGCGAATATACTTTTATTCCATGAACTTGCCTATCTACAGTGATTATTTTAACCCCCTTACTTTCTGCATATTTTATTGCATTATTAGATAAATATGAGTCAACAGGATTAAATATAATAACCTTAAACCCTCGGTCTGTTAAATTTTTTAAATCTCTTGATGAAAGAGAAATATTATCATCAGAGTTCAGGACTGTAGCACTAAACCCATTTTTATTAAGTTTATTGTATACACCTAAGGCTATATAGCCAAAAAAATCATTATTTAAATTAGACATTATAATGCCTACTTTAGTATCGTCCCCACGTCTAGAATACACTATTGAGTAAATCATAAATATAGCTATAAATAATAGTGAAAACAATAGTATTAATTGAGCTTTACTTATAAAACGAAGGTACATATTTAAATCTTAGCCTTAATGATATGTGACACGATTAATAAAATCATAGTAAATAAAAATAAAATTATAAAAGCAACTATAAGTGCTTGTTTCATATAGTACAGTTGAATCAATTTATCTCCAGTAAAAATGAGTTTACTTGTAATGGTTCCTACAATTGTAGGAGTAATACTTTTCATCATAAATCCAATAATTCCTAAGAAAATTTCTTGATTATTATTTGGGATAAGTCTTTCAACAAGCGTATAGCCTAAAGGTTGCATAATAACTTCACTGATGGTTATCGCGGAAATAAACGCAAATATGGTAGTCATATTTACCTCTAAAGAACTAGATAAACTTATTGATATCATTGTTATACCATAGCCTATAGCAATAAATATGAAACCAAATTTAAATGATAAATCATAACTTATCTTACTTCCTGAATAACACCAAATAGCGATTAGGCTTATTAAAATTAAAATGGTTGTATTAACTATTCCTACCCACTCAGATCCGCCGTAAAAAATGAGACCAAATAAATTATTATTGCTATAGGTTACTATCATTTCATTGGCTAAGAAATACATCATATAATATGCAATCCAAAATATAGAAATATATAAAAGGTAATATATAAATAAATATTTTTTTACTCTCTTTACTTTTTTCTTACCCAAAGATCCTTTAAATATAAAAGCCAATAGGTATATTATAATTCCAATAGTAATTAGCAAAATTAAAATATCACATACCCAGCCATAATTAATGCTAAAACTAACATAGGCAATTAAAATCAGAGCAACTAAAATTACACAAAAAGCGGATTGCCGGATCAAAAAGAAGTCATTTAAACTCTTTCTAAGAATTAGAAATTTATGACCATATATATAAACAGCTATAGTAAGAAAAGAAAAGACCAAACCACTTAAAAATAAAGCACCAAAGTCAATCACTAAAATACCAATAAAGGCACCTAGCATTAAGCCAAAATTGAAAAACAAGATATCTATTGTATAAATAATTTTATCAAGTCTTTGATCTGCATTTACACTCTTCAGGTAGTAGTTGATAAATACTATTAATGATGATATTGAAAAGCCATAACCAACTATATAAAACGACAACCCAATTTTAATCAAATTAATATTATTAAATGCTAATATATAGGTTCCTATTATTTGCAGTATCAATGAGTACGTCATCAACTGCTTAAAGTTAATTACTCTTGTCCCAATGACAGCTGCAATAGCTCCTATTATTCCAGAAATCGCCATTGCATGATATATGATAGATATTATTGAATCAGTTGCTAATGGTTGATTATCAAATAAATGCCTATACATTGAATAAAAAAACATGCCATAAGTTGCTGATAACAAGCCTCCTAACAAAAATAAAATCATTAATGGCTGCTTTGGGATTTTTTTAATATTTATCATTTAAATAGTTTTCCTCTTTTAATAAGGATTAAAATAATTGCGGCAGCTATTGATAACAAGCTCAATATTAAAAATACTAACGAATAATTTGAGTTATTGACTAATGGACTATTATCTTTGATATTAAAATTAACAGCTCCTGAAAAATAACTGGAAATAACACTTGCTGTACTGCCACACAACAGCATCCATGTACCCATCATCAAACCTTGTAGCCTTATTGGCGCAAGTTCTGCAATCATAGCATATCCTATAGGTGCTACCATCAATTCACCAATAGACTGGAAAAAGAAAAACAAACTAATCCATAACACCGAGCTTTGTCCTTGGGCATTAGCAAATAAAATGCCAACAGGCAAGAATGCTAAACCAACCCCAATACTTAATAACCCTATGGAAAATTGTACTGATACAGTAAGTTTCGTTTTTTCCCTAATCTTTGCAAATACTGGTGGCAGCAAGAATCCACCAACAGTAATCACAATAACGTTAATGTTGCTTAACCACTGAGGTGTTATTTTGTAACCAAAGAGCTGCATATTAACATTGTGAGCTGCAAACAGAGTAATTGCCATTGGAGCAAGATAATACATTGACCAAAAGATCATTGCGAAAATCGCTAATACCACATATTGCCGTATATTTGACTTATCTTTTAGCCGCGGCTGTTGATTAGCCAACCAAAGATAAAACACAATAAAGCAAGCAGATACAATTAGCACAACCTTTTTCAATGAAAACGGATTTATCAGGGATAAATAAATCACTGGGATCAATATTACAAAAACTAGGCACATCAAAATAAAACGCTTATTGATGATCGACTTTCCATGCGTCTTAATTGCATAGATGAGTGAAGTTTCTTGGTCTGCTATTGATTTCCAACCTAACAAAACAATTATTATCGCAATAATATTAAAAATTGATGCAATTATAAAAAGCTTATTGTATGCGTGACTTAACTGAAAGTAGCCAGCAGCCGTGTAACCAAAGAAAAAACCAATATTACTTCCTGCATAATTCCACAAAAAAGCTTTTTCACGTTTTGGATGATCATGTTGGCATCTTTGAGTGATCATCATATTTAAACAAGGTGTATTTATACCAACGCCTATTAAAAATAACGTTAATCCTAAATACATTGCTGTAGTACCTGATGCAACAAGCACAAAACAAGCAACCGTCTGAAAAATCATTCCTAAAACAAAGAGTACACGATAGCTACTAAGTAAACCGCCTAGATAGCTGCCAATCATGTGCAATCCATAATTATACACAAGAAAAACAGCAACAATTGCATAAGCATTACTTGAACTGTAATGAAAAGCCTCTGTCATATATAGCGCTAAGCTTGAATATAATACTGCAAAACTTACTGTAGAAAAAATCTGAGTAAGAAAAATAATCAGTAAGCTGTTTTTTAGTATTCTCAATATAAAACTCCTATCAAAATTTATTATCCATAGATAACTTTTTTTATTTTATCTATTTAATTAAGGTAAATAAATAGCCATCAAGAAACAAAGCCATATGGCTTAGAGTATTGTCTATTACCTGCATTGCATAACATTTTTTTAACGATACTAAGGCAATGCTTAAACCCCTTACCTCGGAAATGATACTCAGGGTTTGAAATTTGATATTCAATCCATGAATAGACCTCACTAATGCTACCAATCACTGCTTTGCCTGTAGTGTCTAAACATTTTAAAGTTTGAATGATCGCAATATGTTGTCGAGCTGTTAGTGTTTTCTTGCGTTTATCTTCTGCTTCAAAAATAGCTTTTTTATATTTCAATCTTTTATCGCCAGTCGGAAGAATAGTATTATCACCTTTTTTCCTTAGTTCAATTTTGATTGCGTCACTTATCATCTCTATTTGATTATGGTATATCCCCGCTTCTTGTAGCTCAACAAGAGTATCAAATAGAGAAATGAAGTCTAGAGAGTTTTTTTCTGCAAGGTTTATTACCGCTTGCTCTGCTTCTTCTGTCATTTTTTCTAAATCATAAGTGAAAACTAAATTAACAGATTTAACAATTTGAGAAATTTGATTATCTAAGCATTTAGATTGTTGGTATTTATTATAATTGTTATTTTCTTCTTTTATTGTTTTTTCTTTTATATAGGATTCCGCCAAATTTGCGGAGTCTGATCCCGCCATTTTGGCGGGGTCTAATTGTAGGGCTGTTAAATCGTCTTGTTCATCACTACTAATACAATCTGTGGTAATAGCTGTTTCGATACCGTGCTCTTCTTTTTCTATGGTTGAAAATGTATTATGCGAATGGTTTTGATTTGGGTATATATCTATATCAGCTACATCATTCTCACCTCTATTAGCTTTATTTAAAGTTATTGATTCGTTATCTGATTGACTAGATGTAACGGTTGTTAGTACATCTTGAATAGTAGAATTATATTCTTTTTTAGAATTTACATTATTCTTTTTATCGACATTAAGAAGCTGATCAATATGACTCATGATGCTTTTAAATTTATCAGTGATATAAATTTTTGTTCTTACTGCTCCATCGTAACATTTAATTTTCACTCGATCTATCCAGTCATTTTTATCAAGATCTGCTAAAGCTCTTTCGCATGAGCGTTCTTTAAATCCAGTCTCTTCAGAGATGTAATTAATATTAGGCAAAAGAAAGAATGGTTTTCCTTGTTCATCATAATATTTAGTTCCTTGGACTCTAAAAAACAACAAATCTGCTATTTCAGCATAATTGTGATTACCTATCTCTTGGCGTAAAATCTTACGACCAGCATGAAAAATTGTAGACATAAAACACTCCTTATATAGTTCATTGACAAATAAAGAGAATTCCATTATATTTAGAAGTGCGAACTGTCTAATTTAAAAAACGGACTCCCTTTAAAAGTCTTTTTTTGATTAGGCCTCTTTCGGGGGATAAGTCCCCCGGGGGACAAATCAAGATTTATCAATGTTATTTTCAATAAAGCTCTTTAAAGCCTCATATAGATCTTCCTTACGTAATCGTTGTTTTTCAAATAGAGATGTTATATCTCTTGGGAAATGTATACTTGGACAGTGATTATTGTCTTTTCTTATTGTGAATAAGTGCCTACCATCTGAACTGTATACTTTATTGTTAAAGTCATCGTCTTGCTTTTTTGAATTATATTTTTTAATGTGATTTTGGATTTTGCTATGCCCGTATTCGCCAGATTCAATTTTGGTCGCAATTGAAATTATGGCATCTATATTTTCACCATTCTTAGTTGAAGTATATATTGATTCTGCTGTAGTAGCTGATATCTTAGACATGTCAGATATTTTATTGGTGATTGACTCTGGAATCCTTGAAAAACACATTAGCTTAGATATTTTTTGCTTAGATATTCCTGTTTTGTCAACTATATCTTTCTGCTTCAGTATATTGTTAGATATGAATTTATTGATTTGAAGATAGAGTGAGTAGTCAGAATTGTCTTCTCTATTTCTATTTTCTGATAGTAACTGTAAAGCAGACGTGGCTAGATCTATGTCTTTAACAACAACTTTGAGCTTTAGATTTTTTAATATTGCGGCTCGGTATCGACGTTCACCAAAAATTAGCTCATATGTTTTTCCATCTTTAGGGTTGTATCTGACCGTACATGGTTGTAACTGCCCAACTGATAACATATTATTTGCTAAGTTATCTAATTTATCAAAATCTAACTTGTCTCTATCAACCTTGTATTGTGATATATAGACATCACCAGTGTCTATTTCTATTATTGACTCTTCATCGCCAGTTTTTCCAGAAGGGTCATCAAAAATTTTTCTGTTTTTATATTCAGAATCATCTGATGTTGAAACAGAAATAGGAACCTTATTAGATTTTGGTTGATTAAAAAAATTATTTATTAAATCTTTTTTACTCATTACTATCTCCCGTCTGCTTAACCAGTTTATTCCATATTGAAGTTATTATTCCATAGTAGTCATCAGCTAGGTTGGAAGTAGGCGCATATTCAAAAATAGATTGATGAGCTGCTCTTGCTTCTTGTGCTACTATGGATCTTCTTGTTGGCATAGGAATTATTGAGTTTTTATATAAACTCAGGTATTGAGCATAAATATTCTGACTTACGGTGTTATTTTCAAGCATTGATGGAATCATTAAGTAATGGTCCCATTGCAGATGCATTGTGCTTTGAAAGTCTGCTACTTCACCAAGATTAGTTTGAAGTGCTTCATAGCATTCTATTTCACATGCAGCTGGCATAATTACGTTATTAGCAGCTACTAATGCATTTTCTGTTAGGTCATTCCACCCTGGTGTACAATCAAATAAGATAATATCGTAATTGCTTAGTTTTTTAATAAGTTTTTCTTTAAATATATATTCTCTTCTATTTTCGACTCTCATCTTTTTTGCCATAAAATTTAAGTCTGGAGTTTCTGGAATAATGTCTAAAGTTGGTAAGTCTGTGTTTAATATTACTTTATCTATAGGCGCCATTTCAAAGAGAAAGTGATGAAGTCCTAAATGGCTAGATTTACCAATATCATCAAAATTTTCTACTGGTTCAGGAGGTAGGATATAGCGTGTCAGTGATCTTTGGAAGTCGAGACCAATTACAAGAGTTTTTATTCCGTTAAAAGCAAGTGTTCTTCCTAAGTTAGCAGTCAGGGTTGTTTTTGACACACCGCCTTTAGGTGTATATACACTTATTATTAATTGTTCATCTGGTTTACGCAAGAATCCAAATTTTTCTCCAATTTTTGGGAGTTGATTAGTTTTCCACTGCCTTATTGATATGCTTCCTCTTTTCCCAGAGAAAGATTGTGGTATTTCCCCTTTTTTCTCGGCATATATAATAGGAGTTTTCGTAGATGTGTTTAATCTAAATAATTTTACTAGATCACTAGTTGTCCAATTCTTGTCCATGTAGGCAAACCCTTTTAAACCTTTATATGCAATTAAAATGCTAAAACCGATTAAAGTCAATAACATTAGATAATATTTTTTGATAATTATTCACTTTCATAAACCATAGTTTCAGAGTGTGACGTTCTTTCATTATTCCCAACTGATTAATGTAAACAGGCTGTGATCGCTCAATAAACCATGGTTTAATGTTGGATCGAATACAGTTAAATTAAATTCACATAAGTTAGCGTGTTGATTACTATGTATTAAAATTGGCTGCAATGGAGCATCGTTATACTTTGTGTTTTTCTTAATGTGTATGGGTAAAATAACAGCCTTTGAACACTTCGTTTGTTCACAAAAGTGGGAGTCTTCATGAATGGTTACTGATGTTTTAAATATGTGACAGGCTATCATTTTGGGTTTGTATGGATTAAAAGCTGCTAATATATCCGCGTGATATTTATCAAAGTTCTTGTTCCTATAATCACAAAAATCTTTAATGTTGGTTCCACGATATGCTGGATCATTTTCAATAAAATTAATAATGTCTTTGTCCTCATAATCAATATACATTACATTATCTGGTTCATGTATTCCATGTGGCGTAACTGTTTTATTAAATATCTCAATAAGTTCACTTTGATGTTTTTGTAGAGACATGACTAACCCTTAATAAAAAATAAAATTGTTTATCGGTTTCTGAAAAATCCAGAAGGTGAATGTGGCAATAGCTATTGCTGTTCCATAAGGTATGTATTTATTTTTTTGATCATTTAGCAGCAGAAAGTAAATTAGGACGCTGTAAAGCGATGATAACAGCAAAATGACAGGGAGCGATGCAAAGCCAAACCATGCTCCTATTGCTGCAAACAATTTAAAATCGCCATTTCCCATTGTTTTCTTTTTGATGATCAGACCAAAAGATACTGCTATAGCGAAGAAAAGCAAATATCCCAGAAGGGCACCAGTAACAGAATTACCAAAGGATGTTAATCCATCAAAAAAATTAAGTGTTAAACCAATTAGGATTAAAGGTATCGTAATAGTATCCGGCAGTAACAGATGTTTGAAATCAATGAATGCCAGAGCAATTAATGAGAGCCATAAAAGACATAACGCGATAGTGACTATAGTAATTCCGTATACGGCTAGCGTATAAACGCAAATAATGGTGCTTATAATCTCAATTGACGGATATCTTATAGAAACATTTATTTTGCAATTTCTACATCGTCCTTTAAGCATTACATAGCTAAGGACTGGGATATTATCTAAAGGTCTTAGATTATAATGGCAGTGTGTGCATTGAGAGGGCTTAAGTAGATTAATCTTTTGTGAGGTCGCGTCTGCATAACCAGAGATAATAAGCGGTAATCTGTAGATCACTACATTCAAAAAACTGCCAAAAGCCAATGCGATAATTGATGCAAATCCAATTGTTATGCAGTTTAAAGGTATTAGTGAAGCGTTAATAAAAGACATTCAAAACCTCACCCGATGTAATTTTTAATTATGGCCACTCTGGAATGGCCAAGTTCATTCGATATGATTAATCGTGCATCTCTATCAATCTTTTTTTGTGAAGCTGATAACTCCTTCCTTTTTGGACCACCAGCAATAGGGCAATCCCATCCGTTCCCCTTAGATGCTATATTAACGATTTCTTTATAGCGATTCTGAGCATAAGCGTGACGTAAGCCATGTAAGTTATATAAGTTGTTCTCTCGTGTAACACGGTCATAAATTTTACGCTGTTGAATATAGCTTTTATTCTTTGGAATCATCGAACCATTACCGGCAAGTTGTCTAGCTTTTTGGATGACTTCTAACTGTCTCTCATTGCTGATTGGAATAGTGCGCTCTATGCCGCCTTTTGTCCAACTTCCTTGAAGTTTTAGGTAGTACTGCCCAGATTCATTTTGCTGTAATGCTTCTTTTGGTTTTATTTTTAGGCACTCTTCGCGTCGTAAGCCAAATTCTTTTTGCAGTTGAATTGAACAGTATAGATTCTTGTCTTTAATTTTATCGATGTTGATAGCATGAATGGCTTTATTTTCAGTTGGAATGTAAGAGCGCTTTGCTATGCCATACTGGCTATTTGATTTGTCAATGACGTGATTTCGATTATAATGCTCACAAACCTTACGTAGATCAGACATTCTATTTTTAATGGTACCAGTAGATACACCCTCTTCTTTCCAATGTGCAACTAACTCATTTACATGATTAGCTTTTAAATTGCGTATATGACGGATGTTATAGCCAATCTGATGTAAATCACCAAAACACGTTTTTAATCGCTCAGTCATGCTCTGTCTTGTGGCAAATGACATATTTGCTTTATTCTTAGCTGAAAACTGGTGAATAGAATAATTTACCTCTTTAAGCGCTCGCTTACTCATGATAAAAATTCCATTAATTTACGTATCTCAGTGAAACCCATATCAGACATCACCATTTTATAGGCCTTATCTTTATCAACTTTTTTTCGCTCAAGCTCTGCCAGTTTATTGCGCGCATAAAAATGGCGCATGTCTACACGCTCCTTAATTCCGCATTGGTATAATTCGGCTTTGTAGAGGTAGATGAGTAGGTTCTCAGGTATAATATCTATAATCGTAGGATGCGTATGTGTTAAGCTACGGCGATTTTTGATTGCTATTTTTTGCGATTGCGACATGATAGATACGTAGCGACTTTTTCTATTGTGTGAAATTTTCCTTGATATAAACAGGTCATCTTTTTGTATTGCTGAGCCTAAGTCAATTCTTATCGATTCAAGATGACTGAGACCAAACTGAAACTGAAAATCAAGTATTGATTTTACAAGAGGGTTAAATACCTGATCAGAAATAGAAGCATCAATATATGCACGCACCTTGTTCTTAGGACGTTGTAGATTCATGGCTTTTAATGTTGGAAAATCTGGCTCGGTTCCAGTTGAAAGGATAAACCACTTTAAAATTGAAATTTTATTGCGGATAGTAGAGATGGAGTTATTATTTTTTCTCCAGTGATCCACTAATTTTTGCAGATGCTCTGCATTAATTAGCTTTAAACTTTGTTGTGCAATAGACAGATACATCAGGTCATCTACGATGCGCACAAGCACATTCTTTCTTTGAACCCTATAAGTAGGTGTTCCCTGTGTTACTTTATCAGTTACTGCAAATACTTCTTTAAGAAGCTTTAACTTTAAATATTTCATCCATACGTCTCTGGCGTTATATCTCTCGCGCGTTTAGTGTTATGACCGCTAAATTATGTTTTTCAACATAAAGTCCCTTTAGTTAAGGGAAGAGCGGTATTTTGTGACATAATCTTCACAAAGCGTATTTCTCTGTTGGCCACTACGCCAACTTGTCATCTTTTTCATCTTTTTCATTTTGTCTTTCCTTTTTTATTGAACAATCTTTTTTTTCAAAAACCGATACTGCCATAGATTCAAAATCAACCTACCCCACTTTAGGGGGGTAAAAGTGAAAATAATTGAAATTTTTATTCATAGCGTTATCTGTTCTATTTTTAATCTGTTTTGAAATTTTGTTTTCTGGAAACTGTTTTATTTTGCCTGTAGGCATTTTTTCGTCTTTTAAATCTGTTGTCTTATTTCTTATATTTGCACGGTTTTAAAACCGACCTACACCACAATTGTGGTGTTTTCTTTAAATTTTTTTCATTTTTTTATGTTTTTGAATCTTAATTTCTTTCATGAATGTTTTTTGATCTTTCATTTTTATGAATGCATGTGTCTATATGTCTACATATCATTAATAAGTTTCATTTTTTCAATAATATCGTTTTCTACTGAATTTATGTTTTCTTCTGTCATTAACGCGTTAATGATAACGCGGATGTCAGGTGAGTAGCCTTGTATGTTGTTTTCAAGTATGTAAGTTTTGATTGTCTGCTTTGCTTTTTCTAAACTATCTTCATGGATTAATTTGTTCAGGAACATCCCGTAGGATGGCATAAAGTTGTATATGTCATTTATTTTTTTGATTCGTGATTTAATTTCTTCTTTATTTTTCTTAAAGTCTTCTGCGTTATTATCTAATTTTGTTTCGTCTCGTATTTCATTTGCGATTTTGACTAATTTTTTATAATTCTCATCGGTATAAATTGACTGTTGTTCGGTTGTCTTTTTCTCTATATAGTCGTTCATATTTTGTCCTTTATCGTGTTCTTTATTTTTTGATATGCTTTTTTCAAGTGTGACTTTTTCTACATACTATTTTTTTGCATACGTGTTTTTTATGTCTTATTTTTAATTTTCATTTGTCGATGTTTTAAAGATTAACAACAACTGTGACACAATCTACGTACAGAAGGTGTAAAGGAATGGATACATAGCTTGTTCATTCGATAGGGCTACATATAAGGAACGGACATATAACGAGTATATGTGGGGGAATCATTCTAGAAGCATAAACTGCTTTAGAATGGCTGATATACGATTAACTCTCTTTGCTGGCTATGCCGACTAGCGACACAAGATTATTCGGTAATAAACTAAAACCCTAGCAATCGTATTCATCAACGGACACCTTGCTATTTAGGAACCAACTTTTTGTGGCAACTAAGTAGTGTGGCATGACTCACCGGTGTACATGCGCGACAAAAGACATTTTTCAATGTTTCTGGCATTCCAGCCTTCATCAGTTCTGCTTTAAGTTATGGCGATAAATCGCTTTGTTTTTATGTTATGGAATTTTTACTGAGTCTGCAAGTACAAAATGGCTGTATTTTACGCTGCCATTCGCAAATATGAGGAATGCTAAAAGCGGTGACTAAATTATAGTCTGTTTGTCGAATTTAGGCCGCAGGCCCTTTCTGTCTATTCGGGTTGCTCTTGTTTAACTGCGCTCAATGCTTGTAAAACAAGGGAGCAGCTCATTGCTGCATAGCAACCCTCATTGACAGCAGGGCGGGGAAAATGAATCACTGATCTCATTGATCGTGATGGATGTTTTAAGAAACTTCGGGTCGTGCCTTCCCTGCGTCACTGTCCAAACAGTGACGCAGGGAAGGCTACGAAGCCAGTCATTATTTAAGGCTTTCCCAAGTGGATAAGCCTCAACAAATGACCACGAGCACAGCTCTAAATATAGCGATAATTCTCATTGAATTAATCGTTATAATTTTTGCCTTAATGGCAAAAAACAACTCATTGTTGTAGTTAAAAACTCAATATTAACAGAGCATTGGTTACATAATGATTTATTATGTATTATAAATAATTGGAGTTATTGCTAACGGAAAAATGATATGTTTGATAATGCACTTTATACTGCTGAACAGTCAAAAAAGATTGATCAATTTATTATAAATCACGTAAACATTAATGGACTTGACCTGATGTCAAAAGCGGCTTTTGCCTGTTTTTTTGAAATTCAAAAGGAATTATGCGATCGAATTACTGTAGTTTGTGGTATGGGTAATAATGCAGGTGATGGCCTAATGCTTGCAGCTATTTGCCACATGTCGGGCATAAAGGTTACTGTTTATCTTTGCAATTCAGTAGAACGATTAACCCCTGACAGTCGATATATGTTTGATCATGCTGAATCAATAGGCGTTGATATAAAACAAATTGAAAACATTGATGATTCCTTCATTGGTAGCTTATCAAGCTCTGATATTGTAGTTGACGCTATTTTTGGTACGGGTGTAAATCGAGATATTCATGGCGTATTTGAGATGGTGATAAACAGTATTAATCAGTACAGCAGAAACACACTAAGCGTAGATGTGCCTTCAGGCATTTGTGCCAATACAGGCAAAGTCTTTAATGTTGCGATATTAGCGCAAAAAACGGTGACTTTTATTTGTAAAAAAGTCGGCTTGTACACAGGTTATGCACCTAATTATACTGGTGTAAACGTGTTTGCTCCTCTAGTTGATTTTCCTGTTGAGATCGATGAGATTCCAGTTGCTGAGATGCTTGAGAAATCAGTTATAGCTAAATATTCATCATTACTTCCCAATAAACCAATCATTAATAAGAGCGATAAAGGTCATCTTGCTATTGTTGCAGGAGACAAGGGCATGTTTGGTGCAGCAGTTCTTGCTGGAATGGCCGCCTTAAAATCTGGGGCAGGGCGTGTCAGTGTTTTCACTCACCCTGATAATGATTGTAGCACCCTTAATTCTGTTCATCCTGAGATTATGTGCCATAAGCTACATTCAGCAACTGAGTTATTAAAGCAGCAAGATAAATTTAACGTAATTGCTATAGGTTGTGGCTTATCAGCCGGACTAGATTGGTCAGAGCAGATTATCCCTTCAATTCTTAATATTGATAAAACCATGATTATAGATGCTGGGGCTTTAGATTTTTTAAAGATAGGAGAAACAGCTTTTTCTTCATCAAAAATTATTACTCCACATGAGGGCGAGGCAGCAAGAATCTTGAATATCAATGCAAATTGCATTCGTAATGATCGTATTAAAGCGGTTAAAAACCTCGCTGAGACATTTAACTTATCGGTTTTATTAAAGGGCTGTGGTAGCCTAATTTATACGGAAAGCAAACTTCATTTAAGTCCCTATGGACATAATATATTGGCAACAGCTGGCTCTGGTGACTTACTAACAGGAATTATTGGCGGTCTAGCTGCCCAGCTCAATTCAATAGAGCATGCTTCTTTGTGTGCCCTATTGCTCCAAGGTCTTGCTGCTGAAAATTATGTGAAAAAATATGGTCATTATGGATTTACAGCTTCTATGTTGTTAGATGAGGTTATCTTGATAATGAATAATATATCATCTTATTATGATAGAGACTGAAATGCCTGCAACGCAAGTTCTCGTGAAATTTTTATATCAACAATTGGCAAAGGATAGCTTTTTCCCAAATTAATCTCTGCTTTCATTAAAATGTCTTTAGGCGCTTCCCATGGACTAAAAATATATTTATCAGGTAACTTTGCAATTTCAGGAATGAATTGTCTGATATAGTCTCCGTTAGGATCAAATTTTTGACCTTGAGTCACTGGGTTAAAGATACGAAAGTAGGGCGCTGCGTCAGTACCACATCCAGCTACCCATTGCCAGCTTGCAGCATTGTTAGCAAGGTCTGCATCTAAAAGCGTATCCCAGAACCAGCGCTCGCCATGATGCCAATGAATTCTTAAATTTTTCACAAGAAATGAGGCAACTATCATACGCACACGATTATGCATATAACCAGTCTGCCATAACTGACGCATACCAGCATCAACCATTGGAACGCCAGTTTGCCCCGCCTGCCATGCTTTAAGCCATGAAGTGTCATCAACCCATGGGAATGTATCAAATTTGGGCCTTAAATTTTTTTCAGGTATTTTGGGGTGATGATAAAGTAGGTGGTAGGAAAATTCACGCCAGCCTAACTGACTACAAAAAGTATCCGTATTTGTGTCATGCTCAATACTTTGTAGAGCATCCCATACCTGATGGGGCGATATTTCGCCAAAATGTAAATATGGTGATAGCTGTGAGGTATGATTTGCAGAAGGAATGTCTCTTCCATTTTTATACTTATTTAAACTATTGTTGATAAAGTTATCAAGAGATTCAAGAGCAGCTTTTTCACTGACATTCCAATGTGATTGAAATTTTTCAGCCCATGGAATTTGAGAAAGTAAACCAAGTGATTTAATACCATCAGTATATTGATCGTTGATTAATTGCAAATTATTCGGTGCTGGTAAAGGTTGTCTTGGCGATTCTGCCTGCAAGCATCCTTTACGATAAAAAGGGGTAAATACTTTATAGGGCAAACCTTCAGCATTTTTGATTTGCCATGGTTCCCATAATAAAAGGCTATTACTACTTTCTACTGTTATCTCATGGTTTTTTAAATCTTCTTTTATTTTGGTATCTCTGTATATCTGCCACGGCTCATAACATCTGTTCCAATAGATGGCGTCTACATCAAAACGCTTGATCAAGTCCTTCAATATATCAAGAGGGTCACCTCTGTAAACGGACAAATTATGATTAAGTGAATTATTAAGCGATATTAGTGATTGATATAGCCACCAGCAACTGGCACTTCCGGGTAAATATCTGCCAGCATTGACATCATCAAAAATATAAATTGGCAGTACACGACCATGGCTGAGTGCTTTTATCAAAGATGGGTTATCCGAGATACGTAAATCTTGACGAAACCAGTGAATTGAGATTTTATCTGACATGATTTAATACACTTAAGTAAAGCTGAAATTATATGTGAGTGAGAGTACAGTGGTAAAAATATAACGCTGACTAACCATCGGGCTATCATAAATCTGATCGGGTAATCGATTAAGTCTAGTCGCAACAAATAGATTCCAGCGTTTTGAAAAATTGATCAGCATGTTTACCCCTAGATATGGACTTAAAGCACCGTTTGTACTGTATTCAGGTAAACCTGATCGAGTGGCTTCTGATGCGCTAATACCATAAAAGTAGTTTGTGATTTGCTCACTGCTATAGGTAACACCTAATGATGGTGTGATAAAAAATAAGAATTTACTGCTGACAGGTAAAAAAAGCTTTTTACTATACTCAGCGCTTAACAGATAGCCATTGGTCTTTGTGGTGACATCAATATTCGCACCAAGGTTAATATCACCGTATGTGCTTTTGAAAGATTGGCTTAGACCGAGCATAAAAAGATAGTTTCTATTATCCAAGAGCCTTAGCTGAAGATCATTGCTTTTATCTGCTTTAAATACTTCAGGGTATAAAAACAACTGGATTTTACTAGCGGTGTTATTTGTATGGAAAAAACGATATGAGGCATAAGGTCCATTTAACGTCAGATCTTCACCTTTATAACTGATTACGGGTACAGGAAGTATCGTAGGGTCAGTATCTTTATATGGGTTGGGAGAAAAAATACCAGCAAATCCAATACCAAAAGGATATTGCACTGGACTAAATTTTTCGACAGTGTTGTCCTTATTTTCTGAATTCTCCTTGTCATTAGAAAGATCCTTTGATTGATTAGCTGATAGTATAATGGGTGTTGCTAAAATGATATAGAGTAGCTTTTTCATGTAACCTCTTAGTTAAAGAATTTTTTTGATAGAATCACCACATTTAGCAGTCGGTGTTGTCAGCACTAATTAGCTTACTCAAGTCGTAGCCCTGAGATAATGCAACTTTCTTCATTAAATTAAAAGATTTTTTGTCTACAGATTTAGTTCTACTGAGAAACCAAAGATATTCTCTTGATGGTTCTCCCACTACGGCATATTTATAATTAGACGAGACGTATAAAATCCAGTAATTACCAGTGAATGGCCAGAAAAATCTCACCTTGAGTTTGCTATTATCATCATGATTGACGCGCCATGCCTTTGCAGTTGATGTTTTAATAACGCCATTCTTATTGCACTGATTGGTGACAGATATATAGTCATTATCGATGATTTTATAGTCGGCCGTAGAGCATGCGCAACCTTTCTGGAAACTATTAGGCAGTCTAGCAATTTCATGCCATTTGCCCATATACTTATTCAACTCGACATTTTGTGCAACTCTCATCGGTTTATAATTTGCACATCCACTGACAAAAAGAAAAAACAATGCAGTCCATGGTTTATATGATTTTATCAAGGTATGACTTCCTGTATAAATGATTTTGATTATAACTTATTAGTTTATCGATATTATCATGATTTGAAATGCCTTTATTAATATAAAATTAGGATGCCAGATTATTATGCTGTTAATGAATTAGCTTACTTGGCATTGAATTTTGTTCCAAATCATAAATATGCTTCACTTTTTCGGAAGCTATTTGCAGATCAATCATTAAAGGACGATAACTTGGGTTTGATGTAGCCTTACTGACACAATTTTCATAAATATCAATCTTGCTCGTAATACTATCCTTTACGAGCTCATGATAAAGCTTGGATTTTTCAAGCAATTCATATGTTGTCAAACAGGTGCCAAAATTGATAGGTACTTTGTTTAAGTTAATGATGAATTCATAGCTTAGAATTTTTTGGTGTTGATCCTGTGCAATGCCGATACCACCGTCAGCATGGAATAGTTTTAATGTGCGCTTTAACAGTTTTTTAGCTTTTTCAAAATTTTGCTGATCTTCGGTTGTTTTAAAAACAATATCACTCATATCATTCATATGTCTATATTTACGTTAAGTTCTCAAGCTTTGTGCTAATATTGTGTCTGTAATGACTTAATTCAAGCATTAAGTAAGTTGAATAATGATAACTTCTTCTTTTTTGATAATGGGGTGCTATATGAATGCAATTATAATGATATTGATGTTTTTGCTTACAACGGCTGTGGCTTTTTGTCTTTTTGTATTGCAGGACAATGTGTATTCAAATCTAAGAGAATTAAAAATTCTGATTTCAATAGTGGTGAGTTTTCTCCCTGCTTATTTTATTATCTGTAAAATAAAGCAAATAATAAAATTAAAACAAATCAATCAGGAAGGTATTTAGTATGCTTGTTGTAACAACCAATGAAATCCCGAATAAAAAGATTATAGAAGTAAAAGGTGTGGCACATGGCATTATCGTGCGTACGCCAACGTGGACACAGGGATTTTTCGGTGGATTGAAAAAGATTATTGGTGGTAATAATCAAGCCTATGCAAATATGGCTAATCAAAGCCGTGAGGATGCCTATCAGAATATGATTGAGCACGCTCAATCACTTGGTGCGAATGCGATCGTTGCTTTTCGCTATGATACCTCAAGTATGGATGGCAATGGCGAAGCAATCAGCGAGGTATTTTGTTATGGCACAGCGGTGGTTATTGAGTAGGGTGGTTTGCCGTTATTATGTCATTTTACTGTCCTGATACTAAAACACATTGGACAACCTGTGTCTGCTTAACTGACCTGATGGCATTTTTCCCATCGTGTGAGCAGGTTGATTTTCCAGAATTGCGCGGATGTCCTGTGGCGGTGACGAATGGTGATAAAGGAACAACAATCATATCTTCAAGCTATGAAGCGCGCGATTATGGCATTAAAACCGGCATGAAAATGTCTGAAGCGCTAAAGCTTTGCCCGCAACTGATAAAGCGTCCATCAAGACCGGATCGCTATGCTGAAATTTCTGGCAATATCATGCGGGCACTGATGGATATTACACCAGATATTAGTGTTTACAGTATTGATGAATGTTACATTGATTTAATGCCTGTTTTAAAGCTCTATGGCTCGGTTAAAATTATTGCTGAGAAGATCAGAAAAACCGTGTTTGAAGCAAGTGGTGGCATTCGCTGTTCCATTGGTATTACTGAAGGTCAGCTAACAGCAAAATATTGCGCCAGGAATAAAGGTGAAACAAGCATTGTGACGCCTGATCAGATCAAGTCATATATTGGTAGGGCATCTATCGGTGATATATGTGGGATCGGTAAGAATATTGAGCGGTACTTAAATCAATATGGGGTATTGAAATGCGCTGATATTGAGAGGTTTCCGATGTCAATATTATCCAATAGATTTGGTGATATTGGACGCAGGTTATATTCGGTATGTCTAGGGCATGATCCTTTACCTGTAGATACAACAGACAAAGATCATAAATCCATGGGTCATGGCAAAGTTACTGCTGGTGAAAATGATCGCGATGTCATTCGTGGGATTATGCGCCAATTAGTTGAGCGGTTAACACGCAGGATGCGTCATCATAAAGTGGTAAGTGATTTATTTTTCATTGGGTTTAAAACAGCAAAAGGTTGGGTAGGGCATAAATATAAAGTTCAACCTGCAACAAACAGTACCAGCGTGATCTGGTCATATGTTCAAACCCATTTCAAAAGCTGGCATCATGAAGCGCTTTATCAGGTACAGATTACAGCATTATCATTGCAGTCCAGTGAAATCAGGCAGCTTGATTTATTTGAAGACCTTCTTGCCCCTGATCCAAAGGTTACCAAACATGATAAATTGGATGATGTTAAAGATTTAGTGAACGATAAATTTGGTAAGCATACCCTGCGAAGTGCCGCTGAGCTTTTGGCTGATAAAGCAAACATGGTGCCTGTTATAGCTTTTAACTTTGATGCTACGGGTAAGAAAAACAGTCTTTGATAGCAAAAATCAATTAAGTTTAAAAAAATAGAACAAAATAAAAAAATATCTCTTGATTTAAAACTAAAATAGAACATAATAGGCGATATGGAAATCAAATTAGTCAAAGGTGCAGGTGCTGATTATGCTTACTGATAAAGAACAGCAGGTGCTTGATGCAATAGACAAGTATCAACGTGAGAATAAATGCTCTCCAACCTTTGAAGATATTGCTGTTTTACTGGGACTAAAGTCAAAAAGTACAGCGCATTATCATATTAAAAGCCTGAAAGAAAAAGGATATATCCATATTCCGGAAGGTAGACGCAAATATATTGAAATCGTTAAAGGTGTTAATGATTTTAACATCCCATTAGTGGGTACTATTGCTGCGGGATTACCATTGGATGCTTATGAGGTGATAGAATCAGTTGATTTATCAGCGATGGTGAGTGCTAAAGATCGGTACTTGCTGAAAATATCTGGTGAGTCGATGAAAGACAGCGGCATTATGGATGGTGATTTGGTGCTTATCCAAAAACAGCAGCTTGCTCGTGATGGTCAGATCGTGGTTGCATTAGTGGATGAAAAAGAAGCGACTCTGAAAGAGTTCAGGATGCAAAACAGCACTTCAGTTGCTTTGATTCCACATAATGATGCGATGCAACCAATGGTTTATCCTGCCAACAGAGTGACCATACAAGGCGTTTATATTGGGTTGCGACTTGATCGCAATTACATTTGATGTGTGGTGGTGCGATGTATATCAGGGATGAAGAAATACAAAAGGTTTATTTTCCTAACCCTAAAGCATTGTTACCTGTGCTAAAAAGAGATGATAGCCTTGTTTATTTGCCGTGGGGCAGACGTGAAAAGCAAGCGGGTCAACTTCCATTAGGTGGTTGGGCGCAGTATGAAAGTTTAAAAAAAGGGGTCTGGGATAAATATTTTCCTAGGCACGTAAAAATTATGGTCAATGAGTTTATGGAGCGTGACAAAGCCACTGGTCAAACAAGCTGGTTCAGTGTTACAAAAGGTAGTTACATTCACGGGATTATTGCTCATTTGCAGGATGAAACGCGTTTATATGTGGTAACGATTCCAGCGCATGATAAAGACATTCATGACAGATGGCCGAGGATTATTGTAAACACAAGATAGAAAGTAAAATCATAGAAAATCAAGCAATAAATTTGAGAAAAATTTAAAGGTTTCAAAGCCAGATAGTTGCGTGATATTTTTATCACAACTCCCCTCCCTTCCCTTGCTCTATCTGGTTTTGAAGGCACATTTAGTGCTTTGAAAATCACGTGCTAAGATAGTGTGGTGTTAAACGAAAAGTGGAGAAAACAATGATGAACAGTCAGCGTATTTTGACATTTTTAAACGCTAATCCCAGTATATTTTACTGGCATATTAGTGAATTTGAAGCTATTGAGAATGGTGTGCAGGCAAATGCCAGCAACAACCATCGATTAAAGGTCATCTTTAAAATAGGTGAGGGCTTCCAGATAACACTCATGCATAAAGGTAAATTCAGAACAAAGATGGTGAAGTGCATTAAAAAAGTCACACCGTTTGATTTGCATGATGTCATTACCAATGTCTTAGCATTAATTCGTCAACCCAATGCTGCATGAGGTAATTGCTATGATGTACACAATAAATATTATGAAACTGCTGATGAGGAGGATTTATGCAGAACACTACTATTATCAACGCCGTCAAAAGCTTCGTGAACGGTTATACCAATGTATTTAAAAATAGGTTTGCCATGGAAGATAATCATAACTTTGAACAAGTGCTAGCTGGCACAGAAAAGAAAATGGAGGCGCAATTGATGCTAGATGCTGGTGTGCCTTTATCAATCATTGCCAAAACTCTGGATATGAAAATAAGTGATATTCTTGGAAGATAGGTTTAATGACGTTTTTTTCTGAAGTGCGTTGGCCACATGTTTGATACGGTATTAACCATCTGTTTTCGCTCACTTTCAGGTAGTTTTTCAAGTAATTTCAACCCTGTTCTTTCCTGAACTTCTTTGAGTGATACACGATATTTGGCAATATCTTTTTTATTTACTCTGGCATTAGGCATAATGAATGCGATGACTTTAGCACCTTGTATTTTCTCTGGTGCATAGATGACTTTGAAAAAGTAATCAGGGACTGCAACTTTATTGTTACCAATGGTTTTGTGGACTTTCCCCTTTTTAAATACTGGACCATCAATCACCCAAATTGATTTATAAAGATTGGCCCATGAACGAACATCTTTTTCAAGCTGCGCCCAGCCAATACGGTTAAGTTCTGGTTTTTGCGGACTCATGTTACTGAGTAAAAATGATTGTGAAGCACTTTTTGCATTGAAGTCCATTGCAGCATAAGGCGCAAGATGGCCTCTATCGTAGCCGCTTTTTTTGTAATCCGAAAGTTGTGACTGATAGCGAGGAGGGACGCCTGGATCTGGTCTGAAGTTATCATGTCGCTTGATAGTGCTGTCAACAGATTTACCTGTTAAATGATACGCAACCCAGACCGGTTGCTTAGTGGTATAGCTATAACCAACAATATAGCCATCACGGCACAAGTACTGATCTGTTTTCGCAATATCATAGGTATTGGTAGATGCAGGGATTCCATATTTCAAGAACCCCTGACATTTAATTTCAGTAGTTTGTGGTGTGGCTGACATTGCAAATGCATTGCCAGAAATAAGGGTTCCAATAAGTGCAAGTGAAGTTAAGAGTTTAGTGAACAAAAGTCTATTCTCCCATTAAATTGATTTAGCTAGATGACGACATATTAGAGTTAAATTATATCTTTCAGCTATATGCCGTATAGAAGTTTATGGTTTATCAGCAATGCTGCGGACAGTTACGACTGCTTTTGATTGGTTGCAGTGTTGCACTGGGAAGTCTGGTGATGCTTGCGGATAAAGGCGATCGCAATTTTGGTATATGACCACAGCAGGGCAAGACTACAGATGACTGCCACAATGTATCCTGTGGCTCGTCCAGCATCATCTGGGAAAATATGCATGGCATTAATTAATGCGCCAACGCCAGCCAGTATCAAGGCAAAAAGTATTACACTAATGATAAATGCAACGACACAACAAAGCGCAAGCTTAAAACTACATTTTGCAGGACAGCAGCGCATCATTTATTCACAGCATCTTTAAGTTTTTTGCCAGAACTGAATTTAATGGCATTAGATGCCTTGATCTTCATTTTTTCACCGGTTTTTGGATTACGACCCTCGCGTGCAGCTCTTTGTGATACACTGAATGAGCCATAGCCAACAAAATTTACACTGTCTCCATTTGCAAGTACATGTTCTAGTGACTGTAATACTGCATCAAGCGCTTTTGCTGAATCAGTCTTATTAAGACCTGATTTTTCACTGACCAGTGCGACAAACTCATCCTTTTTATATGATTTGGATTCTGCTTTTTTAGACATAACGATGTTTCTCCATTTTATTCAACCTCTGTCAAAGTAGTGATAAACTACAGTAAATGCAATGATTGTTACTGCATTTATTGTCTGTATAGCGTGAAATGATTTTTTTCAGGCAAAAAAAAGCCCATCCTACTGTTGTAGAATGGGCTTAAGTATTATTAGTATTCAGTAGGCAGCATCATCACAAATGTTGCTTTTTGATCTTTGGGATCATCATCTGTTGCCAGATATAAGCAAATGTCTTCCTCTGCGGTGAGATCAACCCAGTTATAAGTGGATTGATACAGAATACGATTATTTCCATCATCAATCGTCAAAACAGAGCGACCTGTTTTTTGAGAGAATGTCACTGAATAAAAATAATCATTTTTCTTTTTACGTGCCTCAGACAGGAAAATTGCTGCATCCTGAATTAACCAGAAGCAGTTTAATTTTTCTGCCAGATCTTTTACGCCTGGGGTGATAATCGTGTTATTAAAAATTCGATAACGAACAAGATCACCCATATGACAGCGTAACTGTATCTTGACATCTTTGTTATAGATATTATTAGAAGTTGAGCAGGATTTATCTTCAGATTGTATCATCTGTGCTTCAGATTCCTGAGTCATATCTTCTTTATTAATCAACTTTCTGGCGATAGCCGTTTCCATGTTATCCGCATCTTGATTTAGTGCTTCTAAACCACAGTTGGGCATCTCACCAGAGGTTGATTGTGTGACCTTGATTTTCTTTGCCATTAGCTCTAGACAGGATTGCTGTGCGGTGCCCTTGTAACAGATGAAAAAGATCTCAACTGGAACGGTTTGCCCAATACGCCATGATCGACGCATTGCCTGCATAGCTGTATAGACGTTATAACCAACCTGCATAAAGACGATGCTTGGAAAATCCAACAGGTCAAGACCTGTCTCGACTAGCTTAGGATTGGTAATAAGCACATCTATACCTCGATCAACCTTATCCATCACCCAGTCTTCACGTTTTTGTGTGCTGACAGATGAGTTGAGGATTTCAGCTTTAATACCTTCACGCGTTAAAAATTCTTTTAAGCGTTGGCGGGTATCTCGCTTATCGGTTAATGTGCTGTAGACTAGAACACGTCTGTTTTGTGATTTCTGCTTTACGCATAAATCAATCAGAGCCTGCTCTTTAACAGATGGTTCATCACCTATCAAAGCATCAGCTTCGGCAATGATATTACCTGTTCTTGGATGGCAGACGGTCATAGGCATAAATGCGCTATCACTGTATGACATTAATGCGCTTAGCACTGTACCAAGAAGCGTTCGATCTCCTTTAGCTAATGCTTGCTCCATCTCACTTCTGAGTTTTGATGAAAGATCTGCATACGTGTCGTTTAACTCATCTTCCATATCAAGCATGATGGGATCATGCTCAGTATATGGAACCAGTGCATCTGCATCGATATCTTCAAGTCTGACAAAGACCGTGTAAGGCAGGAGATAACGGGCAACACCTTTAACTGAAAATCCAGGCGCAGGTGTTGCGCTGACGTTTCTATTTCTACCACGAGCAGTTTTGAAATTTTCCGCTTCCTTTTCGCTATAGCTGAATTTCAAGATGCCATAGGTTTCAAGAAAGCTTTGAACAGAACTGCTCAGTGACCCATGATCACTGTAGCAGTAACCATCATTATTCATCACAGATGGCATTGATCGATGCAAAAGGTAAAATAGATCACTTGCATAGCCACCCATTAATGTGCCCGTCAGTAATAATACTTTCTGGCACTGAGAGGCAACAACTCCCATCGCTTGACCCTGTGCACTTCCTCCGTTCTTATATTCATGCGCTTCGTCACACATTAAAAGCCCAAAATAGTTGCGAGGAAAGTAGCGTTTGATAAACTCGCTGACCTGAAAATTGACGTTGCTTAAAGCAAATTCATTTTTCATAATTGCCTTTTCAAGTCGTCTGGCTTCATTGTCATTAAAAACAAATTCACCTTGTTCATCGATCAGATTAATCATTTGATAAAGATTATCTTCCAGTGAGTTTAACAGAAGGTCTTCGCCAAAAGAATTTAATAGATTAGTTGCCTTAACTTTGCCAATGGTTGGTAACTGACAGAGTGATTTACGCAGTTTATCATAATTTGATTCTTCAGCTTTTTTTTCAATGCCATACTGCCATAGCTTATTATTACAGTAATAACATGTGTGCTGCTTTTGTGGTAAATCCCGTATATCATGAAAATAACTGTCACCATGTTTAACCGGTTCACCACAATCGCCACAACACAGTACATCAGAATCAAGTGACTCATTTGTGCTTTGCTCAACAACAGCCAGCTTACGTCTAGCAAATGCATGTTGCCAGTTACCACCCATGCGTAATCGCACACGACCTACTATGAAAAAAGCAGGGCGATGACGACCATAACGCGTAAGGTGTTCACGGATCTTATTTAAAGTACGGATGGAGCCTGAGCCATTAAGAATAATTACATCGACATCATCAATGGTATTCTCAATTTCTCGTTTCCATTTATATACCAAGTGTGGCGGGCAAAGGATTAGGGTTCTCTTATATCCTTGATGGTGCATTAAATTTGCAATGCAAATGCCCATCATCGTTTTACCTGTGCCCATCTCACCATTTAAAATGCCCATCCGCTTTTTACTGTCTATAAAAAGTTTCATCAATGCCTGAACTGCATTTTTCTGAGCTTCAAAAGGTGTGCGTTTTAATTGTGACATTAACTCATGATAATAAGGGTTGTTATCACTGCTATCTTTATACAATGGTGTCACCTGAGCTTTTACCTGTTCAACCAATGAAGATTTGAACTCATTTAAAAAGCTTGCCAGTGATATTTTTTGTAACCCTTGATCGGTTTCATCGTCAGATAAATCAATGGCATTATCTATATTATCTATACTTACATTTTCCATATAATTATTCCTCTGGTTTGTTTTTATATTTTCTATTTTGAATTTAAACCTAGAGGAACAATCCCTAAAGGAATTGCTTCCTCTAGGGATGAAAAAGATGAAAAAGTACCGTTATGCTGGGATAACTAGCTGCTCTGTTTTTAGCATTTCTACTACAACAGGGTTAAGTGCCAGTATATCCAACGTAATGGTGTAGCTTTTAAGTTTTGTTCTGTCTGAAGATGAAAACACCTGATTTTGCATGATCTTTCCTTCTTCAAACAAATGTGTGATCAGTTGCATTTTCCATTCATCAAGTAATGGCGTAACTGTCATGGTCTTTATTCGCTGCCATAACAAGTCATGGGTGCTTTCACCTTCACGTACTAAAACATGCGCATTAATTGCACCTTCACTGAAATGAACATCACGCTCATACATTTGGCAATGAATAAAGTGCGCAAATGTAGGGTTATTGATTTTCATTTTCTTACAGTGAAGTCGTTTCCTGTCAGGAAAATCAACATGAAACAAAGTGCTATGACCATAGCAGCGTATGCGTTTAAGGTTATTATTTTCAATCGCAGCAAGTATTCGAGCAATAGAGCTTTCACCGCCATAAATGGAAGCAAAGATAAGCTCATGATGCTCGTTAATGACAGCGCAATCCATAAAAACCTGTGTGTATTCTTCGATTTCAAACATAACAGCTCCTTTAATTGATTTGGTATAACTGACCAAAGTTCTCACTACCATGGGTAACATCGATACCAATAATCATCGGTACAAACTTTTCAGTCTGTTGATATTTACTGATATCTCCATTAACGGTAACGGTTGCTTCAGGCAGTTTTTTCTTAACGGTCCCCTTAACGATCATGCGTCGGTTTTCAGACTCAACCAGACCTGAAATCATGCCTGATATGATTGCCTGAGCCGTATGCCAGTCGGAAAGGGGCATTAAAGGATTTGGGTAAGTGTTTTCAATTTCAGTAAAATCGCGCTTAAAACTATCCCACAGTGTGGAGACACCTCTAGCGTTGATTACATCACTGACACTTCCAACAGTTAGGTTTGTGCTGTTCAGAATGAACGGTTTATTGATCGAAGGAATGCTATAAAGATCTGGAGGTGATTGGTAGTAATGATTATCTTCAATTGCCTTGACCATTTCTTTTGCACGCTCATTGATGTTATTAGCCTGCGACATTTTAATTTTTCGGCCAATAATAATCACCTGTTTGAATGCCTGTTCTGGAGAAAGACCGTAACTAACATCATCACAATGCGAGCAAAGATATTGTGCTAGCTTATAATCTAATGCCTGAACAGGTATGACGAGCACTAATAATCCATCAAGCATTAACGAATGAATATACTTTTTAATAAAAGCATATTCCAAACGCTCACTGATAGACGATTGCCCATACGGTGGATTCAAAAAAAGCACGGATGCATTGGCTCGGGAGTATTTCACCTGGTTTAATGCATCGGCATGAATACAATGATCAATAATAGCTTGTGACTTTTGGAATCGCTCGTCATCTAACTCAACGCCAAAGGTCTTACCATAATGGCAAAGTTCGCGTTTGAGATTTTGTAAAGCAATCCCTTCTCCACAGCATGGAACAAAAATCACTGTATTTGGATCATCATTGTGCTCAATAGTGCCTATAATCGTATTGAGTGTATATCCATCAGTAGGATAGTAGCCCATCTTTTCAAAGTTATGAGAAATAGCAGGGTGTATAAGACTCATACTTTTTCTCCTTCACCCTCAAGATGCCATTCTTGTGTTGTACGATCAAACTGTGCACCTTTTGACTTTAAAAAGTCGATGATTTCACGTTGTTTTTCACGATTCAGTGAGGCATCTATTTTGTAAGGGCTACTCAAGAGCTGATAAGGCTTCCCAAAAAGAGTTAATTCTTGAGGAGTCACATCATCAGCAGGATTATCCCTTAACTGCTCATTTGATAAAGATTCTTCAGCAATATCATAATCACTACTATCATTAGATTGAAGCGTAGTAAGTTGATCTGTTGATTCCTCATCTAAGCTTTGCAATGAAGGTTCCTCAGTCACTGTGATTGACTTAGGAGCATCCCCATTATCATGTGCCTTGTTTGCTGGTTGCTTATCAGTTATCACTGTCTGGTTATCTAATTTACTTTCTTTAGCTGATGATGAGGCTGATTTCTCAGCTCTATCATTAGAGTCAAACTTTTTAAGATAAACAGCGGTGATTTTAGCTTCCATAATTGGAATCTGAATAACTGACTGATAGCCATCAACGCTGACCGGTTTTTCAATCTGCGATGGTTTGATATGCTCAACGTCGAAAACACCGAAAATATCCTGATCACCTTTGCGTGATACAAAAAATTGTCCGATTTCAGTCGTTAAGATATTGCTTTTAAGTGTACCTTTTAATAACATAGTTTTTATCCTTTTGGGTTAGTTTTAATTAACCTAAATCAGATAAAATACTCCCATGCCTCGGGAGTATTTCATCCCGAATCAGGGTTTGCTATTCATGCGGTTTACATGATTTTTAATGATGACTTCATGTAGTTGTGTTTCTCAGGGTTGTTTATTCCTCTTTCAATGGGATTAAACATCATATCGCTCTGAATATCAGTGCTGTAACAATAGCAAAAAGCTATCCCCTGTGATGCCAGTCCATTTAAGAAAACAAGACCATCACCATTAAACAACTGACTAAATTGATTAAATTTAGCATGAAGCTCATCAGGTGTTAGCACTACTTTGTAGATGATATGATAAGTGCGTTGATAATCTGTTAGGGATCTAACATTAATTCTCACGTAAATTAAGGGCTCATCTTCAAATTCAACAGAATCTTTAATAAACTCAAGATATTCACGATCACCAACACTATATTCTTCGACAAGCAGGGCTTTGCCGTTGTCTCTGAGATGTTCAATGAAATCTTTTTGATTACTCTCAGGGTGTTGAGTCAGATAATTGCTGAGGCCATCATTATAAAAAGCCTCACCGTTTGGGATATCATACTCAACACGTTCATATTCTTTGTAGGCAACATCAAATTTAACAATCATTTTATTTATTACTCCTTTTGTTATGTGATATCAAGAGCAATATTCCATCAGGAACATTGCCCCTGATGGGTTTGATTATTAATTATATATGTTATAAAAAGTTCTTTAATTGATCCTCTAACTTTTGAAGTTGACTACTATATTGTATGGATTTAGTAGACATATGTTTTAGTCTTGAATATGCCCTCATGCCATAACCCCAGGGGATCTTACTGAACTTTTCAGCTTCTTCGATTCTAGTGCGTTCCAATTGATCTTCTTTACGTGCTATGGCACGCTTTAAACTATCAATATTTTTATATGTTCTCATGTTTTGTCTCCTTTTTATTAAAGAGAGGCAAACAAATCCTTACGAGAGGCAGCTTGCCTCTCGTAGAGGGGTTGATTAATTAAAAAATTCGTTTGCGACAGTTTTACTGTCTATGGCATCTTCAATCAAACAGAGTTCTTTGTGAAGAAAGCTCTGTCTAACTGAATCATTTGACTGCATAAACTCAATTTCTAATTTTTGATACTCTTCTTCTAAATCATCAATGGAAAAATAATCTTCATAGTGATTTTTCATTATATTCTCCTTGAGTTTGAATTGAGTAGATTGGCTTTGCTGCGCTTTATTCTTTCATAATGTGCCATAATTTTTTCTTGATCTTTTGCATCAAAAGCAAGGATCATTCTGGCGCAGTTTAATAAAACGGTAGCGCGTCCATTATCAGAAGCGTATCGACTTATTTTATTTGTATCTTTCCGCATGAATTTCTTCATGTGTAAACGGCTAAATGCAAACATATACATCGTCGCTTTAAAGTTACCGTAGCGATATCTGTAATAGAGTATGTTTACATAACCACATATTTTAATCGTTTGGTTTATAGACGATTTCAATAAGGATAAAATAACCCATAGTAAAAATACGGCTATAAAAACGACAACTAGAAAAATTAAAATCAATCCTGAAATTGAAATAATATTCTGAGCCATACTACTGGTGATTAACATGATACAACTCCTATTAGCTATGCATGTCAATGAACACAATATAGCTTGATTCTGGATTGCCATCACAACGAAAATCGGTGATGCCAAATTCATCATACTGATATTCAAAGTAATTTTGCATGCTCTTGATTTCATATGGCTTGTGTTTAAATTTAAAAGCCTCATGCATATGTCGAGCATATTTCTCAAGCTTGTAATAGTCCAATTCAGTCAGGTGGGAGCCACCTGATTTGAATTGTAGTGCTATATCCAAGTAAGGCACGGATTGTATGTCTGAATTGATAGCTTCTTCAATTGATTTAATGGTGTTGTATTGTGATTCCACTATATTGTTGAAGCGGCTATCGTCATCAGTCAAAAAGATACTCTGATCATGAATAGACATAGCTGCAAAAACTGAGCGCCAATTATTTTCATTGCCCCAGTCTAGAATCTCAGATTCAATTGAACAAATGGCATTTTCATGGCTATCAGCGTTTGTAACGATAAAATGTAAATTATGCATGATATTCCTCTCTCATTAGTTATTAGCAGAGAGGATACCCCAGGGAGTATACTCCCTGCTGGGTGTTGTTATAATTGATCTTTAAGTATTTTTAGTCTCATATTCCAAGACACATTGTCATACTCTTTAATCATGTTCAGAGCTGCCAGTATTATTTGATTGATAATAAAAAGCGCCTTAGCTTTTCGCTCATCTGAGACAATCTCTTCAAAATAACCTAATTGAAAATAGTATATGTCGCATATGGCAATGATTTGCATAGGTTTTAAAAACGCAAAACCATCCTCAAAGGCATATTTGAATTTATGTGTAATGATATCATCTGGAAAACAATAGTGCCTATTTAAAACAGCTAGATTTTCATCCACAAGCATTTGACCAAGTGCATCATATGCATCTAGATCACGTGTAATATCTCCATATTCGGGTTCTGTGTAGCCATCAGCTACTCCAAATACTTCGATTGCGTAATATACTAAAGCACTGATGTGTAAGTCAGGTACAACTATAGTTGACATGATGTCTTCCTCTCATTTTGAGATATATTGAGAGAAAACAGTCCTGTATTGGAAGACTATTTATCTCCCAATATATCGGGTTTATTTAGTTATGGCCAATACCATAAATATGGTTTTGACGGTTAACGGCATTATTTATTTGTAATTGATTTGCATCAGATGCACCAGCTTTAAAACCATCAAGGTTACCAGCTGATGAACTTTCACCTTTTACAAAGGAACCATGTTCCTTACGGTAAAATGTTTCAGCTTCAGATATGCGATGCTGATGATCAATACAAACAATTTGATTATGATTATTGTGATCTGTAAAAAATTGATTTCGACATTCTTGCATTCGTTTAAAAATATTTTTACTAAACCCTAATCGGTAAGAATTAACTAGTGCTCTAGTATTTTTGGCCTTACCTACAAGAAGTTTGCTTTTATAATTTTTAACGTTTCTTTCAAGCTCACGAGATAGGAATACCACAAGATAAACTGTGTTTTCAACATCACGTTGTCTGCCAGCAATGCGTATTGTAGCTTTAGTCCTTGTTTCTGAGTAACCATTGCTATAAATGGCAATACAGCCTGATAGTTTAGCCATATCAGCATATAAATGGTTATACCAAAAAGGAATTCTCGTATATGGGGTTTCAATTGTTTTACTAATCATTTTCTGACCATAAACTTCTTCTTTGGTCAAATTATGTTTATTCATGAGTGACATTGCCTGTTTAAGCGCAATGTTTGCTTCATTTTCATTATCAGACATTGATAGCTCAAGTAATTTCTTGATCTTATCTTTATGCTTATCATTGTATTGCATTTTATTTTCCTTAAAGCATGTGTAAATAACCGTTTCAGCACAACTGACTAAGCAAGCTTATTCAGTATGTCTGGTGCTACTTCATAATCTTCTGCGATGTTTTGAGCATTATGACCAAAAACATCTACAAGAAGCCTGAAATATTCCAGTGTGTTAGGCTCAATGGATATATCGTGAACGATTTTATCCTGATAAAAATAAATGCCTGCAATGCCCATTCCGCCCTCAAAGTAATAAAGTTTAACATTGATTGCAGGATAAGCGTTGATTAAGGTTTTAATAAATGCAACAGGTGGTGTCCATGCAGTATCAAAACCAATAGATACATCTTTGTCTGATGCTCGATTGATGTCTAAATCTGCTAAATGAACATTCCATTTGGTTCCCCAGTTTTCTCTCGTCCATTCCTGATCATTTACAATATCATTCGGAAGAGGGCACAAAAAATCAAACAGGCAGTTATGCTTATGTATCTCACACAACAGGCTATCGAGGGATCTTTTATCTGCATTGAGGATGAGTTTATTGTTACACCAGTTTGGCATGACTTGTCTCCTTGAATTTAAAGGGGCAAGCCAACCCAAAGGAGACTTGCCCCTTTGGGTTTGATGTAGAAGCTATGGCAGCGATTTACGCTGCGGCCATGGCTTTTGTTTTGAATAAAATATTAATGGAAAAATTGAAGATAACCGATGATGGCAATACCCACTGTAATAATGGTACCAACAATCCAGCGTTTATGAGAACGCATTTCTTTAATTTCATCATCAAAACGCTTTTCTGAAATTTCCATACGTTTATCAAATTCACGTCTCATTTCAAGGATAGTTTCTTTTGCTTCACTGCGAAGCTCAGTAATCGTATCTTTTGCAACACTGTTTAACATTTCTATTATCTCCTGTTCTGTACATAACTGATCATGCTCTGTGTTTGAAAGTATCTTCACAAGCGTCTCTGCCTGGTTACGTTCAAAATCACTCTCAATTAATGCATCTACGATTTCCAGTTTAGCATAATTTAACTTTACGGTCATTAGTGCTCCTTTATTTACGTTAATGAAAACAAGGAGCAAACCCATACAGGAATTGCTCCCTGTATGGGTGATAAAGTGAAAGCTTATGCAGCTTTAAGTATGGATATTAATTTATCCCACATCGCTTTGCAGCGCTCAGGATAATCATTCCAGTCACCAATTTCTTTTGGAGCCAAAATGACGGCTTCAATACCCATTGCTTTTGCTCTTTCTTTTAGTTGCTTGGCACTGTCAATGCCAACGTTAATTATTTCACCATCTTTAGTTTGCTTATCACCATCATTGTCAGCCCAGATAATGAGTTTCTGAGTATTAGATGGGATATCAAACCTAGCTAAGTTGCCAGCAGTAAGGCAGCAGGCCATATCAACGTAAAGTGGTGCTTGAGATAAAACCGCATGTCCATTCTCAAAACCTTCACTAACATGGATAACACCTGGCATCTGATTGAACTTTGATTTCATCCAGAGTGCGCTACCACTGTGCCAACCTTCTTTGGGGGATGGCATCATTTTTTTAGGATTATCACATTTCGCTTTATTGAAAGCATCATCTAGAAAAACACGCTGAACATTGCGTATTTTATTATCCAGATTGCGCATAATACCAATGATGGCATTATTGGTATGCTTAACATCATTTTCATAGTGCTCAGCATCTTTAATAAATCGGATGTTTTGATAATAGCAGTTGGGCAGTGGCTTTAATCCTCTATTGATGAAGTATTGCCTTGCATCATTAAGGTGTTCACTGCTTTTTACCAGATCAATGATATCGTTAATTGCTTTATGAAAATGTTTGCGCTCAATATAGGCCTGCTTTCTTTTATGGGCTTGCTGACGCATTTTCATTTTCTCAAGTTCTTCTGGTGTGGGTTCTAATCCCCCCATATAATCAATCAGCATTTTAACCACTTCTGAACAAGAACGTCCGGTAATAAATACCAGAGTGCTTATCCCATCGTGATTACAACCACAGGTATTACAGAAAGTAATTCCACGATCTGCATACTTGCCTTTTTTGCCGTAAAATGCCTTTCCTGATTTGCCACCATGCTGTGGACAGTGAGTTGGATTGCCATCAAATCCAGTTAAAGATTCGATAACGGTATCCCACTGACCATAACAGTACTGTTTAATTTGTTGGATTGGATCGCTCATATCTGACTCCTTTATTAAATGTTGATCAAAAAACAAAAGAGAGAATGAACAATCCTCTCTTTAAGGAGGTGATTGGTCACTCTCCTTTTAAGAGATTAAGCTAAGTTAAATATCACAGCATTCTCGTTTCAGATATCTTGTTGTTGAAACGATATTAGTGATATTTTCCGCAGAAGTATTTGGTTGTTTAATTGCGTCATGCTCATTGGTTGCATTAGCGCGAAGATCAGCAGCAATAAGCAACAAAGTTCTATATGCAAGTTCTTTGTTTTCGCTATGTTGTTTTAGCATACTGCTGCGTCTCCGAGCTTTTGACTGTGAGAAAAATTCAATACGACGAATAAGACTGCCTAATACAGCGTTATCCCATATGTCTGCATTTTTCAAATACTGACTGACTCGTTGAATATTTTCTCTTGCTTTCATAAGAGGTTTAGGCATATAACTATTATGATTTATATTCATTACTTTTCTCCGGTTGGTTAAACAAAAGGAGATAGCAATACCCATAAGAGAATTACTATCCCCTTATGGGTTATCACGACTTAGTGATAAATGTGATTTTATATTAATTATTTATACTCCAGAGCACATTTCTCCAGCTAACATCTCAGGGCAGTCCCATGTTCCACATGCGCTACAGATGTCTGGTTGGTTGGCTATGGTCATTCTATGGAAATAATCAGATTGACTGATTATACCTTTTTCATATAGTTCATGAAGATAGTCATCATCCCACAGCGTTGTGGTTTTCATCTCTAGAAGTTTTTGGCGTAAATCATCCAAATAAAACTTTGGATCCTTTATGGCCAATTGGTCAATTAATGATGAATTACGAGACGGTCTTCTTTTACTAATTGCTTTATCAATATATCCAACAATGTTAATTGGCTTAAGTGTGCTAATTAACTGCTGTTGCAAATAGATGTGTGCCATATTTGAGTGTGAGTAAGGGGTCATTAGCACTGGTGTATGTACGCCAGCGCGTTGTGCCTTTTCAATTATTTTCCTTGCTTCATACTCTGAAGGAAACAAGCCAAAATAATTATTAAAAACTACTACCCAGTCATCAGTGTCATTCACTAATGCATACTCATCAATACGTCTATCTTTATAAGCAGGATATATACCGCCATATTCATTGAATTTAGCTAAATGAAGATCATAATGTTGGATACGACGACATATCCAGTTTCTTCCACGAGAAGTATCACTATAACCTAATTGCTGTTCTAACTCATGCACTTGCTCTTGAATGTAAGAGTGAGTGAATTTCGGATATAACCAATCTATTTTTGCTTTAGTATTTTCATGTTTAATAACATCACCATGTATCACAAGACACTTATGAACAAGGTTTGTTATTTGTATACAACTTAACTCGTTATAATCATTGTTCTTTATGAATAATTCAGCTTGCTCCATTGCTTCATTAATGGAGCATGTTGTTACTTTAAAATCATTTCTGCTTTCATTATGCTCGTGAGCATTAAAGATGCCAGATATTTTAAATGTAAATTTATTCATTATTTTCTCCTTGAGAATGATTTATTCGCTGGGAGAAGAACAATACCTTTGATGGGAGCTTGTTAATCTCCCATACTGGGTTTATTTGATTATATTGAATTGCTTAATAATGCATTTGTATCGCACTTCATTAGATTTTCGGACAATTGATACTGGTTTTAACTCCATATCAGTGACTCCAATATTGAAAATGCCAACCTTTTGCAGCTCCTGATCTACAAGAGCATAAAGTTGTTCATTACCAATTTGTGCAATGCTAAAAGCATCAATCTCAATATGTAAATTTTTAGGCAATTTCATGATCTACTCCAATAACGTTGAACGCAGAAGAAAATAAATTGCCTACACAGGAGGTAAAATATTTCTCCTGTGTTTAGGATTTATAAGTTAACCATAAAGGCAATCATCTGATTGTTCAGATTCGGCATGGTTATTGTCAGCCTTGTTTTGTTTAGACTTACTATAGTTGCTTGAGTTATTTTTATAGTTACTATTTTTTGATTGTTCTGGGTTATCTTTCATAGAACCACGTGCTGTGGAAAGTATTTCCTCGATTTGCGTGTCTATTTTAGACATCCTTTCAAACATTTCATGTGCTGATAAGGATTCCACATGAATTGCTTTAAGTTGCCTTACCAGATCTTTTAAGCCTGCCTCTATTTTCAGTGCTCTTACAAGAGAGCTGATATTTTTTAGAGGTGCAAACTGCTTGGTTTTATCAAGTGTCTCCTTAACTGGGTGGCTTAAAATACCATCGAGTTTTTCTAACATCAAGTTTATGCTTTGCTTTTTATTGTTCATCTTTGTATCTCCTTTGAATGAATTTATAAGAGAAAAAGATGCCACAAAGGGAATCTTTTCCCCTTGTGGGTTTGAATGAATGCCATATGATGATTGCGCGTCTGCAATTTTCATCTTGAGGCATTTGAACTTTGACTAAAACTGGCTTAGATAATCATTATCTTCAGATTCAGTTATTGTCACATTATTGTTATGATCAACGATGCTATTGTCATGTTGAGCGGTCGTAATATTCATTTCCTCGATAGAGCATTGATCTCCATTATCGCATTTACCTGTTACTTTGGTATATTCGATATGAACATTTTTTGCCTTGAGTGCTTGAGCTATTGCATCATGTGTATTTGCAAATACGCAATTAACAGAAGCAAGAATTACGATGGTGGTTAATATTTTTTTCATTATTTTCTCCTTGGATTTTATCTGGGAGAAAACAATATCCCAACTGGGAGAAAGTTTAGCTCCCAGTTGGGTTTGAAATGTTTAAACAAAATACCATATGGCGACCGCTGCAATTGCAACTGCCCACCATGGAATATTTCGCTTTGGTTTTTGTGTAGATTCGATAATAGGTGTTGTATCTATTTTCAGAGTATGCGCTAGTGATGCTTTATTATTGGGCAGCACATGCATGGCACGTTGAAAATCAGCAACAACAACTTCTGGATGTACAAAAGGGACAATCCAGAGTGCATCGTGTAAAACGTATACGCCATAGCCTTTAGTCTTCATTGTGCTGTTAATGTGTTTCATTACATCAATAGCTCTTTTATTGGACTCAAGCTTGTGGTACTCACCGTTACTGTTAATAACCAACTTTGATAGCTGTGTATTTTTCAGATTTTCGATGTGGCCTAACTCACTTTTAAGTGTTTTAGGTTGACCAGATGACTGTACGCTTTGTGTTTTTTGGTTTTGCATTGATATTCTCCTTTTGGGTTTATGACACCCAAAAGAAAGAATCAATACAGTCACCCAGTTGGGAAGACAGTATTGTATCTCCCAAGTGGGTTGATTAAATAATATTAATTACCTGAAGCAATACTCCAGATAATCATAAATTTATATTTATTCCTTTTTTAAAAATCAAATATTCGTTCAATAACGAATACCCTCAATATCAATCTACTGAGTACGGACATACTGCTTGTTCATTCGATAGGGCAGTATGTAAAGGAATGGATACATGAATATGTATAAGGTAATCACCTGTAAAGGTGGTAAATCAATGATTGAATCTCTTTGCTGACTATGCAAACAAGTGCACAAGATTAAGCGTTATTAATACGAATAACTAAACAATCATTATGGATTTACGGACACCGGAACTATTAAAAATAGCTGTGGCATGACTCACTGGTGTACATGCGCTTGTAAAAGACTTCTCAAAAAAGAGTTTCTGGCATTTCAGCCTTCATCAGTTTTACTCTTACAAAAAACCGCCTGTTTCGCATTGTTAAGTTGGCTTGACGATTATGTTATGACCAGTATTTAATAAAAATCATGATCAGTCAAGAAAAATTCATTAAAAGTTAATTTACCTATTTCATCTTATGAAAAGTGCTGCGTCGATCTTTGCAGTAAACCTCAAGTACTTTGCTATCATAGTAAAACCAACCTCCAGAATCTGGATCCATCGGAGGATTAAAGTAAATTCGTGCATGGTCAGTGTCCTCAACAATGGTGCCTTGAAATTGCACTTTGTGGTCATCTATATAGTAGAATCCATCAAACATAGTATCGATCACATAAATATCCAGTCGAACATCACTATGGTCTTCCCAATTGCCGATCCATTCTCCCGTGAGTGCCCGACAAAGATCAATACGATTCAAGTTTAATCACTCCATAAGCAGGTGTTTCGTATGGGTGTGATGATTTTAAAGCGGCAAGGACATGCTTAAGCTTGGTTTCACAATCGCATAGAAATTCGAGTTTATATTCTGGTTCATGGTGAATTGATCCAATGGATCCAATCGCAGGGTGGCTGCCATCAAGTGGCTTGAATTGACCTGTGCCTTGTGTTTCCCAAGAACAATGGGAGTAACCGCCAAAATCACCAATACCAATCTCAAAGAGCGCCTCTTTGACGGCTTCTTTATGTGATTCTGGCACATAAACATAGACCTGATGCACTGCTTACTCCTCAATATGTTTGATGCGTGCTACACGGATGGTTTCCTCGCGTCCATTAATCAACAAAATTGCTGCGGGATAATAGTAATCACGGACAATAACATTTTCATAACGTGTGGTTTTTTCACTTTCAGAACTCAGTGATATTTCCATAGTCACTGCTTTACCTGATTCCAGTAGATCATGAATTTGATCAATTTTAGATTTTGCCATTATGCCTTCTCAATGCTTTTTATGTATTCTAGCACTAACTGTAACTGTTCAGGAGGCATAATGCCAAGTTTATCAATAGTCTGTGCGGGTAGTGGGCTAAAGACACCAGTAGTTGACATGATAAGGATGTTTCCTGAATTATGCACTTCACCTTCAACAATTATTTCTGATTGCGTATGTTTAAGGTATTTTGCCGTGATGGTGTAGCTGTCACCAAACTGTGCTGGATGATGGAATTGGACTTCAATTTTTTTGGTCACGCAGACCATCTTAGCCAGAAGTACAGCTTCCCATCCCAGTATTTCATCCATAATGGTTGTTAAAATGCCACCGTGTAGAATGTTACCCCAGCCGATATGTCTCTCCAGTGGCTGAAACTGAGTATAAATAGCTTTACCATCAGTATAAAGTATCAGTTGTTTATTAATGGGGCTAGTCTCACATTTGCCAAAGCAACCTCTTTGATGTTCATGAGGTGTTAGTTTCTTCAGTTCAGAAAAATTAATCATCAATTGCCTCACTGTTATGCTCATTTGAAACTTGAAAATCAGAAATCGATTCAATCCATAGTGATACTTCAGTATTATGTGATGTTTCGATCTTAACGTGGTTGCGGGCAATGTTGATTACTTTGCCTGAAAATGTTTTATCTCCGATAATGGTAATAGTGACTTTACTATTATTTATTTTTGCTTGTTGAAGTTGTTGAGTAACATCCATTTTATACCTCCTGTCATAACTGTATGAATACCGCTATATTATTCATAATTTAACCTGTTAAGCAATGTTATTCTATGTCATCTAAACAAGCTTTGTTATAGTGGCTATTCTGCATTAGTAAAGAGTATTCGATCATTTATGTGGAAATTGGAAAAAACAGACGACAAAAAATACCCCTACCTGATTACCATTGAAAAATCAGAAAAAACCAATCTGAAACTATTGGTGCAGAAAAAGTGGCCATCAGATGATGAATCCGTTTTTTGTGTTCGTCATGATGCTAAGCCAGAAATTAATGCAATTGAGTTGATTGAGGAGGCTGAAGTTAGTTCAGCCAGATGGTTGGAAGATGGGACTAAAGTTTCAATTAAACTCAATCGCGCAAGCAATCAGCAATGTGAATTTCGATTTGTCACAAAAAAATATAAAAACAAGCCAGGTGAGTATGAGCAGATATTCTTCAAATCAAAGCCTGATGATAAGGGTGCTTCAGTCTGGCGTGTGGAGGAGACAAACAGTGATAAGTTTCCCTACCGTGTAAGCATCATAGAAAAAGGCAATCCAACGCTGTCACTTTTAACACAGGATAAATGGCCAGGAGCCAGCGGGAATATCTTTTGCATACGAGCCAATGAAAAACCAGAGATTGTTTCTGGTAAGATTGTAGAGGAAGTCCCTGTTGTTTTTGTCAAGAGAGTGGGTAAGCGTTTGTCTGTCATGCTTGATCGATCGATGAAAAAACGCTGCGAGTTTCTATTTTTGCGTAAGAAATACAAAACCAAAGAGGGAGATTATGAGCAGATTTTCTTTAGAACGCAGCAAGGGATTAATCAGCATCGCACCCGTGGTAATTTAAGCTTACAGCCAAAACTGACAGAACTTGAAGTAATCATTGACAGCAATGAACGTTATCCATGGAAATTTGGCGAGCATAATATTACAAGGCAAAATTTATCCGTTGGTGATTATGCACTGATGCTTGACAATGAGATCGAAGCAATCGTCGAGCGTAAAACATTTGATAATATGCTGTCAGACATTGCTAAAATTCAGGTTTTACACCAGCAACTGACAGAGTTATCGACCTATCGTCATGCGGCAGTGGTGATTGAGGCGCAGTATGGTGATTTTCTCTCGAGTGATAAAATTGGGAAATATTCATCGCCTGCGCATATGGGAAGGGCGCTTGCTGAGCTATCCGTCTTACACCCTAATTTACCCATTATTTATGCAGGTAATAGAAAAGAAGCAAATCACTGGTCATTAAGATTCTTTGAAGCAGTACTCAAAAAACACAATGACCCAAGCAATGATGCTATTGCAACAGCAGTTGCTAAAACACGTACCACAAAATCAACACCACTGTGGCTTAAGGTTAAAAAGGCTGTGTTGCAGGAAATGCCGAATGAATTTACTTTTGCTGATTTAAAAAACCATCTGTCAGATTTAACCGGTCAGCAGATAAGATCACAGCTTTATAAACTAAGAGACGATAATGTGGTCAAAAGCGAAGGCAAAGCGCGTGCAGTGAAATGGTTAAAAGTATTAAAAATGGGTGATTGAATTATTTAGTATGAATATAGGGAGTATATTTTCCATTTTTCTGAATGATTACAAGTCTGTTTGTAGATTTATTGAGTTAAATTAGTTATTATTTAGCAGTGCAGATAGCTTATCTTTAAGTGAACTACCCCATCACTTAAACGTAGGTTGCCTTACTTGCTAATAGCCCCCATCTAGAGGCAAAAATTAAAGGAATATATATACATTTTGGCATGGATATCTGCATTTTAAGATTAAATCCTGACTATGGATGAGTATAGGGATATGAGTGTTGTAATATTCGTGTTTGAGCGTTAAATATGAGTTCATTCATATGCATTTTAGATTTTGATAATTTGATACGTAATTACCTTTTGAGTTTATATTATCTAAAAGTTAATCCTCTTATAATGGTCATGCAGATGCTAAAAGATTAGCTTCCGCAGGTAATATAAATCTTTAAATACAGGGGGTTACGATGTATGTTGTAAATCAAGTTAAAAATAAAATGTCACCTTATCAAGTAGATTTGGTTGATGATATGGTGAATGATCTATCAGACACAAGTCGAGTTTATTTGAAAAATATTTTATCAAGATCTTATGTGATTGGTGTGCAGCACTTAATGGAAACGGAGTTATGCTTATTTGATGGTTTATTGTGTGCAGGTGCAATACTAGAACAAATTAGATTTGCTGGTAAGTTGTATTCCGATTATTTTCCTGCTATTCAAACCTTGAGAGGTAAAGGTATTAATATTCACACCATTAACCACACGGTAAAGCCAGGAGAGTTTTCTATTGCAATAAAGCAGACAATTAGAGATATGTGGCAATATGCATTAGATGACATTGAGGATGCAAATAATATTGATAACATCATTATTTTAGATGAAGGCGGCAGGGCATTAGAGGAAATTCCTCGCTATTTGAAGAATAAATATAATGTGATTGTGATAGAGCACACAAGGGGAGGTCTGTACAATAGTGCTTCTCAACACATGAATATACCTATTTTAAAGCCCGCATTATCTGCGGTTAAAAAAATATTAGAATCGCCTAAAATTGTTAATAAAGTTGTAAAAACGGTTTTGCAAAAAATCAGCAAACTACCCTATTCACAATACAAGGTATATGGTGTGGTAGGGTTAGGTAATATCGGGGCTGCCTTGTCAAGAGATCTTGTTAATAATGGCTATGAAGTCATCGCTTTTGATACAGAGTCTGAAAAGTGCAAACCACTGAAAGATAGAAGCAGAGTTACACTGGCTGCAACGTTGGATGAATTAATTCATAATTCAGAAGTCATTATAGGAACAACAGGAAAAGACATTAGTATGGACTTTAATTTTAAAGAACACTTATGTCATGATATCTTCTTGATTAGTGCTAGCTCTGAAGACAAAGAATTCAAATCACTTCTGAAATCAGTTGATAGCAATAAACCATTACAAAACGATATTAGATTAAAAACAGACAACGGTAATACCATAACCATTCTTTCAGGTGGATTTCCTGTCAACTTTGATCAAGCCAGTGAGTCTGTGCCAATTAAAGACATATGTATTACACGTGCATTAATGTTGGGGTCGATTTTTCAAGCCTGTTTTTTACTAAGGTATTTAAATTTAGATGAAGTAACAAGTAACTTAAGTTTGGCAACGGATGCCTCATTACAATATTACTTAGCACAAAAATATCTGGCTTATGATCATGGCAATGACTTTAACCATGAAGTGCAGCAAATTTTTTCATCATTAGACTGTATAAAGTCTTTTTCTGAAGGTATGAGTCTTGACTGTGATGAGTTTAAATTATTACTTACTCTAAAAAATGACTTCAGCACAAGCGCGGAAAAATCTAGAGCTTGATAAATTATCAGTAGCAATATCTATGCCAATTTCATGACTTGGTCTGACTAATTTATTGTCATGTATATCTTTCTTTGAACTGTATATATTAATGGGCAGTGGTATATCTTTATTGTTCTGGTTAATACAATTAAGTGTGTAGGAAATCTTTTCACAAAAAGCATAATAGCTTCTTAAACTTTCAGATAATACAACGTTACCATCTAAAAGTGTTGGGTGTAAAAACGAGTAATATACACTTTTTATAGTGGAACTCTCGGCTGTTCCAGCCAGAGAAATTATATCTGGCTGATATCGGCATTGATAGATTTCTGATAATGCATATTTGATTTCATCAATAGGGGCATCCATTGATGTAGATACTCTAAATGCTGGAGCTTTACCTTTATGAATTTGAATTAAATGTTTTAAAGTTTCAATGTGCTGTTGATCCAGTTTGATATTATATTGAGACAATGTTAGTGATAACTGTTCCCAATGTAATGAATTTTTCATCATCTCCACGGATGAATTTACTGATCTCCATGAGTATTGTGTGATGAAATCAGCTAATAAATGATGGGAAGGCTTGCGCTTGATGACGGGATCTACGATGGATTTAGGGAAAAACAGGATTTTGCATGTCCATGGCTGAGACTCAGCAATCGCTTTAAATAGGTGATAATGCTGATGATAGGTTGCCGGAAATATATCATTTTTGAGATGGAAATGCTGTTGTAGTTTTTTGAGTCTTGATACTTCAGTTAGCTTCTGTAGACAAAATATGCTTTTACTTCCAGCAGTAATTGACCAAAGTGGTTTAGCGTGGATGTTGCATAGTGCGTCAAGAATTTCATACGTTCCAAAGATGTCACCCTGATGCAATAAGTTTAGGGGGATTGTTCGAGTGCTATTATCAATATAAAGCTCAGCATTATTTGATAGAATCATTGACAAGGGGATATTTGCATAGTTTAAGTCATCTAGTATTCCATCAGTTTGGAGCCTCCCATTAAGTAAAATGTTTTCACCATAGCAATAGCTTCCCTCATAGAAAACATCATCTGCTGATACAATGTCTTCAATTGCCTCAAATAATTCTTTGTTTTCTTGCTTTACTGATTGGGCAACATCTTGCCATGTGCATGATTTCAATTCCATTATCTATCTTTGTTTTTGTAGCTAAAGTTTAGTCATAAGACATAATAGTTAATTACAATCAGAATTTATATATATTTACGCACTTTACCTGCATTTACAGCAGGAGAAGTCTCTGATATCTGGAGTTAAATCACTGAGTGCGCCAAGCAAAGCTAAGGCAATCAAGCTGGACAATCCAGCCCAGATAAAGGTTAGCCACCAGTCTGGAACCGAACTACACATAATGCAAGGCAACGAACATTATGAAGCTGTAGTAAGGGCGGTCTATCAGCCACAACGAAAGTGAAGGTATTGAGCCCCGTAATATACATCGTCACACCTGATCAAGGCTTTCATGTGCCTGAAATCAGTACTGCGCTATACGTAAAGGCAAGTATGCGTGGAGGTGTCGGGGTCTGAGTCCGTAGCGGGTAGATGAACTGATTGCTTTGGAACTTGGGAGAACCTTGCTATTTCTGAATGCTTATCTTGGAGCCTAAAAAGCTAGAGATAAGTTTAGCAAGGTAGTCGGACTAGCTCATAGTAGAGGTGTAAATAGGGTAATGCCTATTGAGGTTTAAGACCACTTGAAGGGGTTAGCAGTTTAACGAAGAGGATAATTTGAATGATGCCAAACGCAGAGTTGAATAAAACATTGTTGAAGCTATCTTCTATAGCCGAATGTGCGCGAGGAAATCGAGCCTTTGAGTTTACGAGCCTAGCTCATTTACTTGATGCAGAGTTTCTCACCTATTGCTACCACGGTCTTGATAGAAACAAGGCGGTAGGGATAGATAAAGTAAGTTGGCAAGAATATGGCAAGCATTTGCCTGACAAGATTGAGAGCTTGGTGATACGCCTAAAGAATAAGTCATTTAAACCACTACCTGCAAGAAGGGTATACATTCCTAAGGGAAACGGAGAAAGCCGCCCCTTGGGCATCTCAGCAATCGAGAATAAGATTGTAGAGACTGGAGTTATGCTGATACTGCAGAGTATATACGAGCAGGATTTTCTAGGATGTTCGTATGGGTTTAGACCGGAAAGGAATACACATCAGGCGCTTAATGATGTCGATAAGGCAATTATGACACGACCGATAAACCACCTAGTTGAGGCAGATATTAAAGGATTCTTTGATAATGTGTCACATGACAAGCTAATGGGCTTTGTAAAGATACGAGTAAAAGATTCTAGTTTGCTACACCTAATAGAGCGTTTTTTAAAAGCAGGTTACGTTGATAATGGCGTATTAATAGATACGGAAAAGGGTACACCCCAAGGAAGTATCCTAAGCCCAATGTTAGCGAATATATTTTTGCATTATGTGTTAGATAAATGGTTTGAAGATACGGTGAAGAGTCATACCAAAGGATTCTGCAAACTTGTAAGGTATGCGGATGATTTTGTGTGCTTGGTGCAGTATCAGGAGGATGCACGCAGAATTGAGCGGGCACTCTCAAACAGGTTTAACAAGTATGATCTACAGCTTCACCCAGAAAAGAGTCGAAATATTAGCTTTGGCAGGTACGAGAGGCTCAATGCGTCAAATACAGGTCGAAGAGCCAATACTTTCGATTTCCTAGGTTTTACTCATTATTGTGATAAGACAAGAAAGGGTTACTTTAAACTGGGGCGGAAAACAAGTGCTAAGAAGTTTAGAGCGAAGTGTAAAGATTTAAACACTTGGTTCAAGGCTATTAGGAACTTGTTGCCGACGAGGCAGTGGTGGAAAACACTCAAAGCTAAGCTAAGAGGGCATTTTGAATACTATGGCGTGAGCGGGAATTTTCCTGCAATCGCAAAATATTACTCAATTGCCAAAAGATTGGCAAAGAAATGGTTAAATCGAAGAAGCCAGAAGCGGAAACTAAGTTGGGAGAAGTTCAACAAATATATTGAACGTTACCCACTACCGCAGCCACGAATAACACATGATTTTTATACTTTAACAGGTTCAGTGAGTTAAGTTGAAGAGCCGTATGTGGGAAATCTACAAGTACGGTTCTGTGAGGGGCATTCTGCTTTCTCACATTATGTTTGAAATTTAAAATATAAAAGGAGAAACAGAGATGTCTACTCGACAAATATAGCAATTTTATTGCGCGAAAAGCTTCGATATCATTCGGAGCAGTTAAATTGAATGTTTAACAATAGTTTTAAGAAATTTATGGTGGGGGCTTACGCATCATAAATGGGGTAGTGCCAGCAATATTTTTTGCTGGCACAAAAAAATGGCTTTTATCTTGTGATAACTATTTCTGTTTGTTGTGGGAATTTTGGACCTGGCATTGTAACTGCAACAGTGTAACCACTGCTAATTCTTGCAACATCATCCTTATTCAGATAATTGATATAAAAAGAATGATCATTTTGGTTATGATTAATAAATCCCGATGGTCGTAAGTGATAATTGGTGATGACATCATACGTTGCATTTAGGAATGCCAGAAACTTCTCATGCAGAGTAGCTGGTGGCTTCTCAGTATATCCATGCTCGATAATAATTGCTCTTCCATGCTGAGATAAGCATCGAAGGAAAGATGAAAACTCACTCCAGCGGCAGTTATCTTCGACATGATGTAATACCCATCGAGCAATGATAATATCATAGGATGCTTGCTCACTCTCTTCAGGAGTTACATAGCATATGCTATTTGATTTAATATCAGGATAGGGGTCATATCCATAAACGCCAACATTGATTGAATATTTTTCCTCTAAGAATGATTTTAATGATAGTTCATATTCTCCATTACCAATCCCATAACTAAAAATATTGACATCCTTTTTTTCAAGACATAGAGGCTCAATCGCATTTAATATAGATTGATTGGTAATCACATTATGATAATCCCAGCAAGCCAATATATCTTGTGGCGCAAGTAGTTCTTTGTGGTTCTGGCATGTTTTAATAAATTCATGACAGACTTCAGTTAAACTTGCTTCATCACTAAAATATAATTTAATTAATGACCAGTTCGTTCTGGTATATTCAATTAGTCTTGCTGCAAATTCATTTGCTAAGGTATTCCCAGACTGATATAACCCAAGCTCATTAAAAGTCCTCATAAGCAGTGTTATATCGTGCAGGTTTAGCTTTATTAGATTTATGTCTTCAAGTGCATTCATATGTCTTACCACTAGATTGTATAATTATTGTTTAAGTTCGATATTATCCTAATATGCTGCCCACATCAATTCAGTTTAAGGCTATGCATTATGTATAATAAATGGCTTACATTGGTGGGAGTTAATGAGCGAGTCACTCTAAAATGCATATGTGCATATTGAACGCAAATTTGTTATGGTGCATTCATTTAAATATGGCCAGTTTACTGATGTATTCACTCCAGATCCTAACTATATGCATAATATGCTGCTACACTTAACATAGCTAAGAGAATGGCAACAGCTATTATCAAGTCAATGCTTAAACGAATAACATTATTTTCAATATAATAAAATATTCTGTAAAGCATCAAAGGAACTGGTATTGTGCACATTAATACTAAAAAATAATTTGATATTAAAGTATTTATAATCATTTTGGGACTCCCTAGTTTTCACTTGCTGTTGTTTGATTATCTTTTAATTTAGATAGCTTACCAAGTGGATTCGATCGGAGTGAATAGTGAATATGGAAATAATGACTTTATCTTATGGTTTAATGTATGGCTGAATATAAAAATCGCCATTGGTTCCAAAACCAATGTCATAGACTTTTACATGGTTGGTATTTGTATCAATGTTCACACTACGGTAATCACCACCGCAGAGTGATGATTTTTTAGCAGAGATTAAACTTTGTCCCGATGGTAGGGAGAACGTAGTTTTTTCGCCAGCGTTAAGATAAGCAAGTTTATTTCCATTAACACTGATTAAGATTGAACAGCCACCACCAAAAAATCCTTTGTCACGTACTATTGTTATTTCATTTTTTCCATTTGGTGCATATGTGTCGTCTAATAACGCCTTGATCGCGCTAGCTTGGTCTATAGCTATGGGAGTTGTCCCACAGCTTGAAAGCGCAAATGTCGTTACTATTAGTAGAAATATGGATAACCATCTATTTTGTTTCATTGTTGATTCCTTTGTAAAAATATTGATAAATATTTCTGTTAGCATTGTTCTCAAAAAGATTAACTTTTTTGATGTAGCGCTGTTGTGTGTTAAGCGACTGATTGGTAATTTCACGCATTTTGACCAGATCGGCACCTGCTAGTGCAGCACTGGTGTTAAAGCCCGAGCGTAATCCATGCGGTGAGAGGTTAGTTGTATTAAGATCAGCCTGTTGACATCTCTTTTTAAATAGTCGATAAAACCCTTCATAAGAGAGCTGCTCATTTCTGACTTTGCAACCACCTTTGTGCAGTGACTTAAAAATATATTCTTGATCTGTCAGACCAATCGCCTCTAGCCAATGCTGCAATGCTTTAACTGGGCAATGTCGGGTCGATTTTGAATTAAATGGAATTGCAACCTCATGACCCTTAGCCAGTTGATCTGTTTTAGACTGTCTTATGGTGACAATCATGCCATGAGCATCATTGAAATTTACGTCCTCATTCTTCAGTGCCAGAAGCTCAGAGGCACGAAATCCGCCCGCGAAACCAACAAGCAAAAGTGCTCGATCGCGTACACTTAAGAGATCATTAGCATTGATACGGTCAATAATTTTAATGAGCATATCATAGGTAACTGGATCAGATGCATTTTGATTTTTGCTGATGTCGCGCTGAATACCCTGGAGCAGTGTGTCTATTCTTGGGTGTGCTAAAGGCGACAGGTGTCCCTGTGTTTTATGGTGATAGTCTATTGATGCTTTAATAACGGCAATTGTTGACCAGCTATAACTCTGGTCATGCAGATAGACGAAAAAGGCATAGGCAATTTCTGGGGTAAGTGGCATTGATGTCACCTTAAAGCCATCACAATAGCTCTGCAGTACTTTAAATGCTGATTGGTAGCGCTTTATAGTATTGCTGGCACGTGATTTCTGCTCAAGTTCTAAGCCCTTATCATAAGCATGCTTAAGCTCTTCATGAGCAGTTTCTTCAAGATCATGACCAAGAATCAAGTCAGGCATTTTATCCATGACTATTATCATCTTCGTTTTTTGCACCAGCAAGAATACTGTTATCGACCATGCGATAGATACGTCTGTACATATCGGGCATATCCGCTTTACCAAAGTGCGAATCGCCTGTTGAAAGAAAGCGCCACATCTGCCCGATATCATCTTTAATAGTGTTAAATTGAATATTATTCTGGATAAGCCAATCAAGATGTTCTGTCATATCATCCACTGCGTCACCTGAGTACTCTCTGAATTCCATGAGTAATTTAAGTTTGCCATAAAATTCAGCCAAGGAAAGTGACTCGAACAGTGTCATTTCAAAGCTTGCGCCAGAGATATCAACACAGAAGTAAACGGGCTTATTGTCTTTATTGACGTAGCAGTGTACATTTGCATTCAGGTAATATTGATCAAGCACTTTTTTATATTCTTGATAACAGCGTGTATAAATTGCCAGATGGTTGGCTGTAAATACTTCATTGGGGCTGACAATGTTCATCTGGGTCATCACCTTTGGGCGTAGTTGACTTAGATCTTAAACTGATCTGATGGATTTTCTCAATTTCAAGAGGGATCAATGATCGAGTATTGTCCTTTGTTGAAAGAATATGAACAAACACATTACCGACGTCGTTCACAGTGCCATGGATCTCTTGATAATTATCATAGAGTAAATAAATGGGTTTATTCTTTGCTTGTGCTTTTTTTAGTTTTTGTGTGTTTGTGTGTAGATTCATTTTTTCTTCTATTGTGTTTGCTTGTTTTGTTGTTTCTATCCTGTTTGATTGCGCCTAATTTTTGGCGCATTATTTTCTTGAGAATGCCTAGGTAGCTATCATTGCTCATACGGTTATTTTTCATCGTTATCCTCATTAATGCCTTTTACTTCAATAACCTCATCTTTTTCTAGCCATATTTCTCGATAATCAAAGCCATCTTCTGTTAGTTTGCGAATAAAGTTCTTATCTATTTTTTCTAATGTAACTGAGTCAAGCTCAATTAAAATCAAATTGTTTTCATCATCTATTTGCTTGATTGTCCCTGTGTAGTCAGAGATATCCAAACCTTTATAGTCAGGATCTTCAGTGCCACATTTAACTCTAACCGTGGCACCCAATCTAAGCTTGTCTGCATTTTCTTTTGATTTGCGCCAATTAAATTTTAACATCCTTACAGCACCTTTCTCTTATGGCTCCACGATCTAGACAATACATTGATTCGATTAAGCTCTTGACTTCTAAGTTGACTGTAAATCGATGACATTGCAGCTTGTGCATTATACGGTTCTTGATCAAGTTTGGTGTTTAACGGGTAACCATATCTTCTTGTGTATTTTCTAACAGTCGTTTCCTTGAAACCAGTTTCTTGACAAACTTCTTTGTAGGATTTGCCTTGCACCTGAAAATTATATAGAACTTCATTCAATGGTAAATTGTATTTGGACTCAACAACCGCTTTAAATGAATCATTAGAATATTGATTAGCCATTATTCGACGACCTCAATTTATCTAGACCCTTCATCATCAGTAGCGCTAAACCATGTTGGGATATAGCCAACTTAAACTGGCTTACGCTAGTGTAACCTAAAAGGCTAGAGATTTTAGTTAATGGCGCACCCTCACCATTTAAAAACCAGCGGCTTGCCGCTCTGTTGTTAGCAAAGTAGCTAACCTGAACACCCAGCATTGGCTTGCCGGTTTTATTTTTTGGTTCATTAAAAATCAAGGTATTTATCCTTTTGTGAAAGTCCAATAATATGTATTAGCTTTCGGTTTTTTTATCTTTTTGTCTTTTTGTTTTCAACACTGCCATCTGAATTTCAACATCATGCAATTTCTGACGTATCTTACTCAGTTCATCAGCTATTTTTTGTTCACGCTTATGGCTGTCTTCCAGTCTTAAAGCACTAATACTGAGTTCTTTTTCAAGTGCCATGATCTTTGAGGTGGTGGCATGTTGGCATTTTTCCAGTTCATTTTGCAGTTCAGCGGTCGTTTTTTCAAGCAATGTTACCTGATCGAGCGCTTCCCGTGTATGTTGTGCCTCGAGATTTAGCTTTTGTTGATAGCTTGCTTCCTGTTCGCTTAACATACTTTTATATGCCGTCTTTAATGCGGTAATAAGTGTTTTAGGTAAGTCTGTAGCATCAGAGACCACCTGTTGCTCCTGCCACTGTTTGATGAAATCAGAAACGGTTGCAAATCCGCCACCTGTCACTGCAAGCACATTGCGCACGGTGACTTTTTCACCATCTGTCATTAATTTTTCGCATACCTGAGCGACTTCATCAAAACTCAGATTATCACGCTTTGCTCTTTTTCCTATTTTATCTGGCATGTTTCAGTACCCGTTCATTTATCTTGAAAACTCAGTGTAACAACAGCTCCTTTGCTATTATCATTCCTATTATCAATGCTGAAGTTTGCTTTTAATTTTTGCGCTATTTGGACACATTGATCAAGTCCTATACCTGTACTGTGTGATGTTGAAATACCTTTTTTGAAGTAATCATTTTTACTTAATTGACTGAAATCAAATCCGTGTCCATTATCAATAAATGATATTTTGTTTTCTTCACATCGTATTAAAATCTCAGTCGCACCGGCTTTAATTGCATTATGTCTAATGTTATTAATAAGCATTTGCATTTCTAGCGGTCTAAAAATACAAATACGGGTAGAGCAATTTTGCAATTTCACAGATAAATTATGCAGAGGCGCATTATTAAGGTAGCTTTCAATAAATTCGTAGATATCTTTGTTTACTGCAAAGGTTTTAGCATCCCAGTTATTTGAAGTAATATCGTTAATTAATTCTTTCATTTCAGACAGGTGAAATAAGGTATATTCAAACTCTGTAATCAAGTCTTGTATTGCTACTTTGTCAGGGTTTTTGTAGTAACTTTTTAGCTCTGCCTGAATATTAGACTGTATTCCATGAGAGATTTGTTTTAAGGCATGTATGATCGCGCCAGTATTAGGCTCACCTGTTTTTATCTGATCTTTCATATTTCAACAGCCCCAATGCTGATCAGCAATAATCTGATGCGCCATATCTAGTAAGGTTTGATCACCTTCTTTTAAGACTTCCAGTAATAATATCTTTTCTTTAAAGTAAACTTTACCAAATTGTTTATCATACTGAAAAATCGATTTAGAGTTATCAATTAGATCCGCTATTTTGATTGTTTTAGCAGCTGGCGGAGCCTTTGTTATGTGATCCCTATCGAGCGCCTTTCTTTTAGCTCTATTGCCGTCATCTGGCTGACTTACATCAGTTAGCCAATAGACAAGTTCAGCAACTTCTTTTCCAAAACTAGCTTCTATTTCTGATAACGTTGTATCAGTATCTTCCACAGTGTCATGTAGCAATGCAGCAATCAGCATTTCTTCGGTATGATCAACCTGACTTACAAGCGCTTTTACAGCACGAGGATGAACAATATAAGGCTCTCCCGTATACTTTCTTAGCTGTCCGTTATGTTTTGATGCTGCAAAGCTATCTGCCTTTGCTACCTGCTTACTCATTTTATTTCTCTAACTTTTAATTGTTAAGACTTCTTCGGTTTCTCTTGCTTCTTTTGCTTCTGTTGTTTCTGCTTTTTTGTTAAACACACCCATCATGAATTCTATAAAATGACGTAGCGTTTCTGTCATAATGACAAAATCAGCATCGAAGCGTTCTATCTCAGATTCAGTGACAATGTCGTTAGCCTTATCCTGGACCAGCTCTAGAAACTTAAGCGACTTAATCATAAACTCATCATTAATCACAAAAGATAGTTCATCTTGCCATGATAGTGCTAATTGTGTGACCTCTCTGCCTGAGTCAATCAAAGAGATAATATCATCGGTAAATAAATTTTGTCGCTGACAACGAATAACACCGCCATCATTGTTGTTATCCTGTAATACACACTGATCTTCTATGGTTAACTCTTGCGGATATTCATTGGTTTTTATCCAGTGAGTCAGTAGCATAGAGACGGGTATTAAATCAGGCATTCTTATTTTTAAGCTGCCCAGTGTTTTACGTAAATTAACGGTTAAGACTTCTGCTTTTTTGCTTGAAGAAGCATTAACAACAAGCCAGCCATTCGCAGTGTCAATATAAGCGTGTATGACAGTATCACGTGTAAAGGCGCGTGGTAACAGGCTTTGGTGAATCTCTTCCTTTAAGGTGTCTTTTTCTTTCTTTTTAACTTTTCTCGATTCGCGCAATTCAATTTCTTCGACTTTTTCATCGAGGATTTCTTTAATTACCGTTGCAGGTACAATCTTTTCCTGAATTTGAAAAGCCAGCATAATAAAGCCATTGGCTTCATAGGCAATCGGTGAATCTTTGGATACGGGTGAAATCCATCCCGTTGAAATTGGTTGAGACGGTGAGCATGGGCTAAACCGATGTTCTTCCAGGCTTTTTTCAACCATTTCAAATGATAAATCAAACGGCTCGATAAATTCAAATAGTGCTATATTTTTAAACCACATTGCATAATACTCCTTATTTGCTGTGTTGTTAATATCATAAAATATCAGTATCGATATTTCAAGATATTATTTATATTTAAATCAAGTCATCGGATGAGTTTATTGGCAACAAGGCATATATTTCTATAGACTGCATTTTACTGTCGCTGAATTCAGCTATTTTTAATTAATTTCACTATTTTCGGATTTTAAAGCTCACCATGCAGATTTTATGCTTTTGGCAAACAAATGCATTACTATGCTTAAGAAATCCTTATTATCGCAATTTATGAGCGCCCATTTTTCAGTCAAATGGTCAAAATTTGTCAAATTTCGTTTTGTTACATTTATTCTATTTAGTCAAGAGAATGATACTTCTCTGTACTTAAATTCAATTCGGCAGTGAAATTCAAATCTTAGGTGCTAAGATTTTAGCGGGCTAATCACATAAAATAGAATGTATTATAAACATTAACTAATAAATGTCGCAAATAATGTAATAGTAGTCAGAGTATTCATGTGACAGATGAAATTGTATAAATGCTTTAAATGTAGGATATATTGCAATATTAAAAAATGCATGTCGCATAATGTCGCAATAGTAAAACAAATGGCAACGCCCTGTATTCTGGTGGTTGGCAGGCTTTCCCCATGCTTACTGTCGCAAAACGGATAAGATTTTTTTGTGCATCTAAGTATTGATCGGTAGTCATGAACAGTGTTAAATTAGGACATGCGTTATGTTATAATATTGCCTAAAAAATTGAGCTTAAATAATGGCGTCGAGTTTATCTGAAAAAGTTGTTGAATTCCTAATGAATAATCAAGACAAGAAATTTACCGCTAAAGAAATTTCTAATTGGATTTTAGCAACATATCCAGATGAATGTTTGCTAAAACAAAAGCGTTCAACTGCAACTGTAAAGACTTTAGATGGTAGAGATGACATCCTGCGACAAATTACTGCCGAGATTGGGGCGCGGCGACCTCGTATCCAGAAAAAACACCCTAAGATTAAAACAACTGAAGGGCGACCGCGTAGGTATTATTTTACAACAGCATCTGATAAAGCGGAAGTTGACTATGTTGAGCAAGATGATACTGTTTTAGGAGCGCAAACTGATAGTTACACTCTTAAAGAGCCTGATTTATATCCAATATTATCTAAATTCATATTATTAGAAATGGATATTTATAGTAAACGTATTGATGAAAAGCGCTCAAGTAATACTAAAGGGCATCGAGGCAATATATGGCTTCACCCTGATGTTGTTGGCATTGAAGACTTAAGTGCTGACTGGCATAATGAAATCAAGGATTGCATACAGCAGTATGGAGTTAAGAAAACAAAGCTGTGGTCATTTGAAGTTAAAATCAAGATTAATCGATCAAATTTACGTGAATCTTTTTTTCAAACAGTTAGTAATTCATCATGGGCTAATTTTGGATATTTAGTTGCTACTGAAATCGAGGGAACGGAGACTATGAATGAGCTACGTATGTTGTCTGGTCTACATGGCATTGGCTTTATTCTCCTTGATGTTGAAAATATATCTGAAAGTCAAATTCTAATTCCTGCCAAAGAGAGAGCGGATGTTGATTGGAATACGGTTAATAGACTAACTTTAGAAAATAAAGATTTTCTGGAATACGTAAAACTTGTTCGTCAATTTTATCAAACAGGTGAGATAAGAAGAATTGATTGGGAACTATGCGGTTGAAGACAGAGCACCACGGGTGATACCTGTAGGTTAATGTGAGTGCCAAAATTAAATACTCAATTTAATTTTGATCGCTTCACAACGTGGAGCGTTAACCGCATAACGAAGTTGTGCAGCGGCTCTGCCTCTAAAGTACCACGGGCTCAGCCTGTGAGTATCTATTTTATACAGGATATGCATATAGGCAATTAGTTTAGTAGTTAGTTTTTACTACTGCTAACCTAAATTGTTCTGAAATTGCTTTTTTCCAATCTGGAGCAGGTCTTCCGCTATTCAATCTGCATTTTATGATTATGTTCTGTAGAATATTTAACAAGCTGCTAGGGTTTGACTTTCCTGACTCAAGAAAATATTTAAAGTCATCTAGTCTCACGGGTACAATATGTACATTAATTTGTTTGTCATCTGGCAGATACCATTCACCTAATCTAAACGTATTAGCTGTATTTGTGTCAATTGTTATAGCTAAAAATAAGCCATAAACTTCTTTTTTTGAATTTGCATATTTTTGAGAAAATTTTGCAACATGGCGTCGGACAGGTTCACCTTCTGCGGCTTCTTGTCTTGAAGATTGCGTTAATGTTACTTCGACAACGAGCACAAAATCATCAAATTCAAATATTAAATCTGATGTTCCACTTGCTGCATGTGATATGGGTTTAAAATCTGGATCAATTTTAAAGTTCCTTGATTCCCAAGGTGGATTAATAATAGAATTAATTGCAAGAAATGCACGCCACACTATCCATTCAAAATAAGCTGGTCTATCGGCTTTGGGTATTTCTAGTTCATCCCCATTTTCGAGAGTCGTAGAATTTTTATTTTCTAGCAATAAATTAATATATGCTATAATCTCATCCATTAATTCAGCTTGTTGAGATGCAAACTCTACCTCTCTTATTTGAAACAACCTCTCTTCAAATTCATATCTTTTAGCATTAATTTGAGCAACATCAATTATCGAGTTTAATTCTTCCTCTGAAGTTTCGATACCATACGCATTAAGCTTTTTAGAAAAACTTAATGCTGTATTTTTTGCTACATTAAAATTATCTGTAGGCAATGGAGCCCCATCGCATAGCCCCTTATAATATTCATTTAAACTTTGAGGCATCCAGAAATGTTCGCTAATTTCAGTTGCTATTGATAGCTTATCTTCATCAATTAGAATGCTAGTTCTTGAAGATTTAAATAAGCCTGTTGATTTTAAATATCTAAAGTTTGTATCTGCGTAATCATTTTTTAATGTACTAGGTTTAAGGTTAGTTTCCAGATAGTTCTTAGCTAAGAATTGTTCTTTTTCTCTAGTGTCAAGCTTATTAATCTCCTCTCTAAAAAGAATAATGTTCTCTGCAATATGACTAGCATCTTCATTATACCAGGCTAGCTCAACAAAAAGCGCCATTTCATCTTTATTAAGCCTGCTGGTTCCCGTTTTCATTTTAAGTATTAGCATAACTTTGAGCACAAAAGAGAATGGCGAGAAGTCAATTTCACTTCTGTCATTAGCAATGCGATATGCAGATAAGGCTCTGAGATAGCATTCCTGCCATGTTTGAAGATTATCTGAGTTTATAAGAGTATGTCCATTTTTAGATATAAAGTCTGGGGGACCGATATGCTCTTGAACATCTGAATGCTTTGATGGCAGTCTTGGAATTAAGAAACCCATTTTCTCCATTGCTGAGCGCCATTTTCGACCAACGCTATTGGTTTGATCGCTTCCAAGTGTAACTAAACCTGATTCGCCTAAACAACTTCTTAATTTAGAGTCTCCGTCAACTCCTCTTATATTTCCCTCTAATTTGTAATTACTAATGGTAATAAGCCCATCCCTTAAACGTAAGGCTGAGCGAACTGTTGTATTGCCAAAATGCCAAGCTTTCATCAGTAACCTACGAATATATATTCTTTCACTGAGTTATTATTATTGTTTTTTTTGTGTCCTTGATTACCAATTGAGTATTTATGTTCAACAGGAACAACCTCAACATGACTTTTATATTTCGATAATAAAGAAACCATCTCATCTAGGGTTGGTAAGCTATTCGATGAATATGAAACTAATAGAATACTAGACCTGTGTTTTTTGAATAATTTTTCAAAGGCCTCATTCGCTCCAGTTCTAGAAGAAAAAGGTGTGGGGTAAGATTTAAATTTTTTTGTTTTAGTATGCTCTTGAATTTCGACACCTTTCCAGTCCCTTGCTATGCCCTCGACAAAGTGATAGCGTCTTACATATTCATTATCCGAGTGCAAAGAATAATAAGGAGGGTCAATGTAGACTAAATCAGCTTTCGTATTGATAGACATCGCGTCTAAATTCTTTGATTTATTCAATTTGCCATTATTAAATATTGCTGCATTAATTTGGTCTATAGCATTTAGGAAATGCTCCTTTAAAGAAAGTTTCAAGTCTTTCCTTCCGTCATTATAACGATAACCCACATAAGTGAAGATGCCCCTCGGTCTTTTTTTAAAGCAAGCGCGAACCAATGCTGTGGTAGCAATAGCACGTTTTGTACCATTACTTAGCCGTTTGATGTTTGCTCTTATATGGTCAATGAGGGCATTTTCTTCATCATCAAAATATAGATCTTTAAACTTATTTTGGACAAAGTAGTCACTATCTGTATTTTGAGACAGCAGGGCTTCAATGTCTTTGCTAGACAAAGTGATGCTATTATTTTCAACCATTGCTTTTGAAAATAATGACGAGAAAGTCATATAATCATTACTGATAACTTTTTTACCTTGAGCTTTAAACATGTAACTTACAATTCCAGAGCCAGAAAACAAATCAAGAACACTCTCATATTCAAAGTTACTTGCTATGGTCATGATTTGTTGTAACAGCTTATTTTTTGAGCCCATATATCTTGTGGCGGGGTATAGATCCACTTGTTTAGGTAGAGATTCCGGCACTAAAGAGAGGTTGATTTTGTGCTTAGGGGATATATTTACAATAACATCTTCGCCAGTTCTTTTCCCACCTTTGCAAGATATATGACGCTTTGTTCTGTATACATCAATTTTAAATTTTCCAAATAACTCATGTACTAGAGGATGATTTGAATTAGTCAAGATTATATAACAGCCTAAATCGTGTAAACGATGTATTTCCTGGGCTAATTCAATATGATCTTCTTCATAAAATTGTTCTTTAGTATACCTCTTAAAGTCAGCATAGTCTGAAATTGGTAGGTATGGTGGATCTAAAAAAATTAAATCGCCAGGCTCTGCATATGTAGATAATATTTTTTTATAGTCACCATGTATAATATTGGCTTTTTGGAGTAATACAGATGCAGCATACAAATTCTCATAATCTATGATTTTTGGATTTTTATATTTTCCATAGGGTACGTTGAATTCTCCATTTCTATTAACTCGGTAAAGACCATTAAAGCAGGTTTTATTTAAAAAAATTGTTCTTGCTGCCATTTCTGATTGAGCAAGTTTATTTGTGTCTTTTGCTCTTATTTCATAAAAACACTTTTCTGAATTGTTATAATGTTTTAAGTGTTCTATAACATTTTCTAGATTGTTTGCAACTTGCGTATATAAATTTATTAACTCTGGATTTAAATCAGAAATAATAGCTTCTTCAGGTTTTAAATTAAAGAATAATGCTCCACCACCAAAAAATGGTTCTATATACTTATTATATTTTTTAGGTAAGCAGCTATTTAACTCATTTAATAATTGTGATTTACCACCAGCCCACTTTAAAAGTGGTTTACATTTTTTTATTTGAATTTCATTTAAGTTATAAGAAACTGCTTGCATTTATTTTTAGCCAAAAATGTTAATAAAATTTGTTAATATTGATTTTAGCATAATCTGAATCTTGATCGGAGACTTTTTGTTCTTTGTTTTCAATCCATGCCGAAGTGTTTTTAGCAATAACTATTTGTCAAATATTGAAGGATTAAAATGTATCAGATTACTTTTGTTTAGAGATACAATTTGTATGTTATTTGTTTTCTCAAGTAGTTTTAATGCCTTGTCACGTCTTGCTTTATCACGCAATGGACTTGATCTTAAAATGTCTCTAGGAGTCGTTTCGACTAATTCTTTGTCTTTGATCCATTTAAGGATAATTTTGGCATCATGCTCAACTTGAGTTTCTTTGTTATCACCAAAGATGCGTTTAGCTTCGTTAAGATGCCATTCAATGATTTGATAAGCTGACTCAACGTAGTTGACCCTAATTTCTGTGCCCTGTTGATCGTCAAAAATATGAAGAAGTGCACTTAATCGAGCAATATTTTCACTGGCTTTTGATGCCAGATCATGAATGCTGTGCCAATGATATTCATTGGCAATGGCTGACTCAATATAATCAAAATATTTAACCCATATTGACTTAGCTGTCTGGCTAAACTTAAGCGTTGGGATATGCCCAAAACCATACTGGTCAACGGGAAGTGTTTTATTCAGACAGCTTTTGATTCGCGCATGAAAGCGCTCAAGATCTTCATTAACACTACTGGCAGGTTCTTTATAGTAACGATTACCCATGGTTGATTCAGGATAAGCAAAAAGTGTCCGTGCAAAGAAACCACTATTGCGATTAATCCCATCATGTTTTTTAGTCATTTGCTCTAAAAGCAGCGGCTGCATCATCAGATTCAAGGTGAAGCGTCTGTCTTTAATGAAAAGATTTCCCGTTGTTTTGCGATGAATTGATATGGGCTTACCATCCCAGAGGCGGTTTAATATACTGGCAAACTTTGTGTTGTCCTTCTGCATAGTTGGGCTAGATAGAAATATGCCTGCCTCATCTGACCAAATACTTCCGGTTGGATATTCTTTTGACAGGTTTTCGCTGAGTGCTTCAACCGTTATATCCTCATATTTTAGTTTAGGCAATAGCGGTATTTCAGGCTCATCAAGCATTACTGAGTCATATTGAGATTCCTGCTCATCTGCATTTTCGCCTGCTTTTGCCATGCGCTTTAGCATCATCAATAAGCCTTTGCGCTTAATTGACCACGTTGTGTGCTCATTCTTCATGCGCTGGTATTCAGGTAGCAGATGTTGAGTTGTTTCAAGTTCCCATTCTTCAATTCCCTGTCCAAACACCTTATCTGCTGCAGATTTTCGCTCACCACTGGAAGCCACGGTAATAAAATACATCGAGATTGGACTAACTAAAACAGCGTCACGCGCGACATTGGCTAACCCTTGACAGGCAAGTGAAATATTAGACAATGCACTATTAGCCAGCAGCGCTATTGGCTGTTGACCATAGTCTGCGTATGATTTTACCGCATTTCTAATAATCTCAGGCAAGGCATCAATAGGATATTCATGTTTGTTTGCTGATATGTGAGATAACGGTATGGGTGTTCTCCAATCCTGCATTTTACTCATGATAGTCTTCAGTTTTTTCTTCAGCAGTTTTAGCAGTTTCAACACTTTCGTTATTTGATTCTTCAGCTACCTGTGATTGTATATCATCATAGACCAGTGGCACCTGATTATCCGTTGTATTGAAGTAAGCTTCAGCTTGATTTAAAAGCTCAGCAAATGTTTCCGCCATCAATAGAAAGTCCGCTTCTTGGCGCATAATTTTATCTTCCTTTTCTAACTCATTATTAAGATCTTTTAAGCCTTCAAGAAATTTGATTGATTTCCACTGAAAACGATCATTTACCGTTAAGCTAAGCTGATCACGCCATGAGATGGCAAGCTCAGATATGGCACCACCTGCTTCAATAAAGGCTAAGATATTGTCTGACAGCATTGTATTGCCCTGACAGGTGATATTGGCAACGCCATCGCCTTGGTCGGTTACAAGTTTGCATTTATCTTCGATCACTATATCACTGGGTGCGGTTCCATCTTTAAACCATACCGTTAACGTTGCTGATATATCCTCATAAAGTGGTTGAATCTTCAAAGACCCAAGCGCTTTGCGTAATAGCGCTGAGAAATCATCAATGGTTTTGTCTGAATTACTGTCAATGACAAGAAAGCCATTAGCAGAATCAATATAACCATAGGTTTGTTTTGATTTACTAAATGCCTTGGTTAGTAGCATCTGTTGTACTTCATCTTTAATCGTTTCTTTTTCGTGCTTACCTATTTTTGTATTTTGCAGACGCTCAATTTCTTCGATCTTCTGTGCGGTATGCTCATTAACAACCTGAGATGGCAACACCTTCTCCTCTGTTTTAATACAAAGCAGATGGAATGCATTGATACTGTGGAATGTATCTTCATGATCTTTGATAAAAGGATGCACCCATCCTGATGCTGATGCCTGACCTGGTGCGCATGATTTAAAAGCAAAATCACCGAGTGAATTTGCCAGTTGCTCAACGTCAATTTCTTGATTTAACTTAAATGCAGTAACATTTTTAAAAAACATATAATCCTCAACTTTAACATTAATTTCAGTATTTTAATCGCTGACTTATTATACATTATCAGCAACTTCCACAATAATTATTTGTTTTACTTTTCTTTTTGTCTTATTTAGGACTTACGCATTGATGGCAGCGTGATTATATGTTAGTTCCCCTGTATACTGATATGCACATGAATATGGATAGACTTTCAATAAAGATGGCAAGATTAGTAACTCGACCGCCAACAGCTCAATGCACATTACCAATGTACGTTGGTTTCCTTATTAGCGAACCCAAATTCGTTAGCTGTCAACGTGTTGCTGAAGTCTTGAACATATCCCATGATAGTGTGAATCGTTTTTTACAAAGAGAAAGCTATACACCCTTAGATTTGTATAATGAGGTGAAGCCAAATATTGACCCTTGTGGTGGCGTCTTAAGTGTTGATGATAGCGTATTAGATAAACCCTATTCTCATCAGATCTCCTATGTTGGGCATTATTATTCCGGAAAGCATCATGCTGTGGTGAAAGGAATCAATTTGATTACGCTATATTACACTGACTCTCATGATCGCAGCTTTCCTGTTAACTATCGTATTTATGACAAATCTGAAGGCAAAACCAAGAATGAATATTTTTTGGAAATGCTTCATGAAGTTCTATCATGGGGGTTATCCCCTGCTTGGGTCACTGGTGATAGCTGGTATAGTTGCGTTAAGAATTTGAAGGCCATAAAAAACCATGGTTTGGGATTTTTATTTGCACTAGAGAGTAATCGCAAAGTATCTGAGCATAAAGGAAAGTGGCAACTTGTGCGTGATTTAGAAATACCCGATGAAGGTTTATTAGTTTGGCTAAAAGAATATGGACATACCAAGCTTTTTAGGACGCATTTGAAAGACCAAATGAGGCATTATGTTATGGATGTACCATTTTCTGAAGATCCAACTGATGACTCAGGGAAATGGATGACAGTTACCCAATCAGTTTTTTCCAAACTCCATGCACAGCACTGGCAAATAGAACAATACCATCGAGTTATAAAGCAGGTGTGTCATATCGAACATTTTCAGGTACGCACTGCATCTTCTGTCAATACACATATTTTTGCAGGTATTTGTGGTTATGTTGCACTACAAAGAATGAAAGTGACTGACCTGATGAAAAACTGTTATCAGCTATCCAGAGATCTCTTTAAAACAGTTATTGCACAGTTTGTAAAAGAGTTTGCACCCTCAATGGGATCGCTATTACCAAAATTTACGCCATCCATCAATGCGTAAGTCCTACATATACTCCATGCGTTGCAATACTATCAAAAGACAGGCTTTTTGCCCTTTTTCTTGCTTTTTCCCTTTGTGAAATTTGCTCCTGCAAGTTCATGGTTTTCTCATCCATATTCCCTCCTTTCATTACGTACTAACCAACTATATACCACCCGCAAACCATTTTACCCTATTTCTGCCATTGAATTTCTTGTTCTTTTGAGTCATCAGATATTGCTAATAGTCCGAGCTATTACCTGCAACCCAATGACTTAAAACTATCAAAAACTTCTTCAACATTAAACACCGAAAAATGATTCGCGAGTGCTATAGCCATGTATGTTAGTGAAGCAAAGACAGTGGAATTTTCAAGGAAGATACAGGCAGGTATTTTTAAATAGATAAGTTCATGCTACCCTTTATGCTATCAATTACACCTTCACACCTATTAGACATGAGAGATTTACAAAGCTGGCTAGATGAGTATGCACAAAGCCACCAAAACCAAACCAATAAGAAAATTCACTATATCTGTGTTCCTGTCATCATGTTTAGCCTGCTTGGAATACTATGGAGTATTTCAGGTTGGCTACTTGGGTTGATCGTTGTGGTTAGTATGATTTTTTATATCAAACTGTCGCTAAAGCTGAGTATTTACATGCTTGTTATCACATTAGTTATGATCGGAATTTTAGCGATTCTCCCTTATATGTTAACTATCTGTATTGTTCTTTTTATCATTAGTTGGATATTTCAATTTATTGGTCATCAGATAGAGGGGAAAAAGCCCTCTTTCTTGAAGGATTTACAATTTCTATTAGTGGGCCCTTTATGGATATTAAGCCGTGCTATTGATACAAAATTAAACTAGAATAATGCCATCTTTAGTATGAATATAATCCATTAATTTAATAATGATAAAAGAATCTGCAATTATAAACGCAGTGAATCACCTGCAGCAGCATGATATCGTTGCTTTGCCGACAGAGTCTATTTACGGCTTAAGCTCAATCATCACCCCTAAAGCTATCTCACAAATCATTGCCTTAAAAAAGCGCCCTAAAGAAAAAGGATTTATTGTTCTTTCTGGAGATATCAACCACCTTATCCCTTATATTGATGTAACCAATCTCAAAGCAGAGCACTTAGACAAAATACGCCAAAACACTACAAAAAGAGCCACTACTTGGATTTGCCCTGTTAAGAAACAATACCAATGGCTAACTGGCAAATTTGATAGCATCGCGATACGACTTAGTACACATCCTGTATTGTGTGAGATTACCAAGCGGATGGGAGAGGCAATCATCTCAACAAGTGCAAATATCTCTAGTATGCCACCTGCTGCAACAGCCAATGAAATTTTGCAATATTTCAAAGGAGAAATTTCGTATATCTACCCTGAAAGCACTCAAGGTACAAACAAGCCCTCAAAAATTATCGATCTGATATCTGGCAAAGTTATTAGGGAATAATCAGCTAGCGACAAGCACTGTTTTCACATTTGCAAGCTCTCGAAGCGCTTCAACGGAACACTCTCTACCATAACCCGATTGCTTGACACCCCCAAATGGTAAAGCGGGGTGAGAGGCGACACATTGGTTAATAAAGCACATCCCAGCTTCAATTCGATGTTTTGCCACCTTTTTTGCATAATCGATATCTTGTGTGAAAATGCCGCTTCCTAGGCCATACTGTGATTGATTTGCAAGCGCGATTGCCTCCTCGTCATTATGCGAGACAATAATACTGATTACAGGACCAAAAAGCTCCTCCTGAAAGGCTGTCATTTCAGGGGTGACATTTGTCAACACAGTTGGCTCATAGTATACAACATGCGCATTCTCACTTGGAACTTCTTTGCCGCCTATCAGCAATCTTGCACCTTGATCAATACTCTTAGCAATTTGTCTATTGAGATTATCCCTAAGATGCGCCCTGGCCATAGGTCCCATTGTTGTCTCATCATCCAACGGATTCCCCATTTTAATCGTTTTAACAGCCTCAAGAACTGCTTTTTCAAATGCCTCTTTAATACTGACATCCACAATTAATCGCTTGGGTGAAATACACACCTGACCTGCATTGGCCATTCTCACTTTGACTATGTGCTTCGCCACTTCATCAACATCAACATCAGCACGAATAATACAAGCATCTGAGCCACCTAGCTCTAAAACGGCCTTTTTAAACACCTCACCTGCTTGTTTGGCAACAATGGCTCCCGCTCGATTACTACCCGTTAAGGTCACTGCCGCAATATCAGGATGTTTAATAATATGCTCTGATAAACTCAAATCAATTGCGATGTTTTTAAAGATATTTAACCCTGTTGCTTCAAAGATAATAGATTCAATCGCATAACCTGCACCAATGACATTCTCTGCATGTTTTAATACAATGCCATTACCGATCAGTAAACTTGGAATTGCAGCTCTTAAGACCTGCCAAAAAGGAAAGTTCCACGGCATAATGGTATAGATCACACCAAGTGGCTCAAAGACACGCTCAGCATTAAGCCCTTCAAAATCAATTTTCTGAGCCGCCATAAATGCTTTGCCATGCTCGGTATAATACGAACATAAAAAGGCACACTTCTCTACCTCAGCGATACTCTCTTTAAGCGTTTTTCCCATTTCATTTGTCATAAGAAGCGCATAGTCATGCTTATTTTTAAGCAAAATTTGTCCGATTTTTTCAATACATTTAAGCCTTTGATCAATCGTATGCTCATGCCAACGTTTTTGTGCATCTTTTACATCCAAAATCACTTCATCTAACTGTATCTTTGATAAAGTGGGATACTCCCCGAGAGTCTCTCCCGTTGCTGGATTTATACTTTGATATTTATCAATCATCACTTTTCCACCGTTGAAATTAAAAAAGGTTAAACAATTCGTTTTAAATGTTCAAAGAGCTTCATATTCTCACTATAGTCAATTGGAACCAAAAGAACACTTGGTCGATCTGTTATCTTATCAATTCTCTCAAATGCCTCAGCCAACATAGAAGGCGCCTCAATCACTTCGGCATAACAACCAAAAGCCTCTGCTACCTGTAGTAAATTTGGGTTATGTAAATCAATATGTGGATACTGATTAAAATGCATTTCCTGCTTCCACTTGATTAATCCATAATGATCATCAATCCATATAATAACGGTAATAGCTTGTTTTAATGCACTGGCAGAGGCTAAAGCTTGTATACTCATAATGAAACCACCATCACCACAAAGTGCTACAACGCGCCTATTAGGGTGAATCTGTTTTGCAGCCAATGCCGATGGCATACTGCCGCCCATAGAGCAAAACCCATTACTGATAAAACAAGTTTTTGATTGATATGCTCGATACTGCCTTGCGACCCACATCTTATGTGCCCCAACATCACTAAATAACAAATCATCATCGGCTAAAACTTCTCGCAATCTATGTAAAAATGCTTTTGGTTTAGAGGGGAATGAGTCATTGTTATCATCTTGATTAAGATCATCCTTAACCAGTTTTTGTATTGCTTTAAATGATTGAATATCATCTTTAGTACAGCCTTGAGTGAGTTGTTTATTAATCTGAGTGAGTATACCTCCGATATCACCGATCATCTCTAAGCTTGGCAAATAGGCACTATCCACTTCAGCCGGTGCAACGTTGATATGAATAATTTTTTTATCCCCACGCGGGTTCCATCTATCAGGCGCCCATTCAACAAGATCATAACCGATAAAGATCACAAGGTCAGCTTCATCAAATGCCTTAACTGCTATATCTTTCATCCCCATACCAACGGTATACAGTGATTTCTCATAATGATCTGAAATCACCCCTTTACCCATAAAAGTGCTTGCACCATAAAGATTTGCCGTTGTTAGAAAGCGCTTAAGCGGTTTATCTAACGCTTGACGCACAGCTGAATCACCTGCAAGAACAATCGGTTTTTTAGCACTTTGCAATAATTGAATAAAACTTGAGATCGACTCCTCTGCAATCTCTTTGTTATCACTGACTGTAATTTTTGGCAAAATACTGAGTTTGGCATTTACTTCCATTGCTGCAATATCTTCTGGAAACTCAATTAAAACCGCCCCTGGTAAGCCCTCTTGTGCTCGCTTGAATGCCTTGGCGACGATTTCAGGAATCGTGTCTGCATCACGAATCGTCACCGCCCACTTGGTGACAGATTTATACATATCCACCGAGTCCATATTCTGGTGTGATATCTTATGTAACCTGTGTGTACTTGCCTGACCAATAATGACAATTAAAGGCATATGATCCATATTTGCTTGAGCAAAACCTGTTAGAAGATTGGTTGCCCCTGGACCTCATGTTGATAAACAAACTCCAGGCTGTCCTGTTAAATAACCCTCCATCGCTGCACTAAATGCTGCTGTTTGCTCATGACGCATGGTTAAAAACTCAATGTTAGAGTCTAAAAGTGAACTCATTACATCGGCATTTTCCTCACCTGGAACACCATATATTCTATAGCTTCCTTGTGCCTCAATGCACTTTAATAACAAATCAGATGCTTTCATACAAGCCACCTTTTTGAAAAGCTGATAAGTCAATCTTAGCAAGGATCATTATCGATGCAACACCTTCACAAGCATTGATAATGCTTATGACAATTTTTTATTCTTCAGTATACTTAAACGCATCTAGGGTTATTGGATAACAATATGCAAATACACAAATACAAACATCATGACTGGATCATCTGGTTTATCGTCGCGTTTTTTTATTTCTATGAGTATATTTTGCGCTCAGCACCAAGCATTATGATCAAACAACTTAAACAGTACCTTCATGTTAATAACCTAGCCATTGCTGCCATTATCGGGGCTTTCTATATAGCTATGCCCCACTACAGCTTGTTGCTGGCTCTTTAATGGATAAATTTGGCGGTAAAAAGATTTTGCCTTTTGCCGTCCTTTTATGTGCCATTGGCTGCTTTTTATTTATTGTGCAAGATAGCACAACGATGTTGATTGGTAGACTATTGATCGGTGCGGGCTCAGCATTTGCCTTTGTTGGCATTATCTATGTTGCAACGAACTGGATAGATAAATCTCATCATGGGCTTGTATTTGGGTTAACTCAAGCCATGGGTATGATTGGCGGCATTGCAGGGCAAGCTATTTTAGTGCGCACAACAACTGCGAGTAACTGGCCAAATGATTGGATTGCGCTCGCGGTTATTGGGGTTATTCTAACGGTTATTCTTTTATTTATTATTCCTAAAAGGCCTGCTGCATTAACAAAAGCCGCTCATAAAAAAGGCAGCCTTTTTAAAAACTATTTACCTTTTATCAAAAATTATCGCTGCTGGTTTATCTCGCTATCAGGCGGGTTTATCTTTATTCCAACAACCGTATTTGCAATGCTCTGGGGCGTTCCCTATCTAGAAAAAGCATATTTACTTAGCTCTCAAGATGCAGCAACACTTTGCTCACTAGTATTATTTGGTTGGGTGTTTGGCAGCCCCCTTGCTGGAATCATCTCTGATAAAATGCAATCCTTTAAAGCCACGATTCTTATCAGCTATATCGGAGTATTGGTGGTTTTTAGCTTAATTATTTACACTCCGTTATTTAGTGATATGATCATCTTGGGCATAGCCATGTTCTTATTAGGCTTATTCTCAGGCGCCCAAATTTTGGTATTTGCTGTCACTAAAAATCATACCCCTGAGCATGCCAAAGGCACTTCAATAGGTGCGTGTAATTTTCTTGTATTTATCACAACAGCTATTTTAATTCCACTTTCTGGTATTATTATGCGCCTATTCAATGATCAAGAGATTCAATACTTTAGCGCGCATGATTTTGAGGCCAGTTTTATATACATTATCATTTGCATTATTATCGCTTTTTTTGCGCTACTTGCAGCACCGAAGGCAGAATAAACTTACCCTTTTAAAAATAATGCTGTTACATCAATAGAGGCATAATATTGATAAAGTAAATGCTCAAGTGCCTCATTTTTCTGGCTCGATTTGGTATAAAGCCCTTCTTCAAACTGATAGAACACAGCTTGTGAACCGAGTAAAACAGCGCCATCTTTATTTGCAGCCAAACCTGTCGAGTTAAACGCCACACCCTCCTTGGCATTTGAGAGCATGCTATGCCCAATGGCATAATAGCTGGTATTTGGCAGAGTGAGCTCAATTAAAGTTGGCATAATATCCTTATGCGAGCCAAACTTACTTGTATCAATCGTATATCTTGCCAGTGCTTCACTTGGAGCATATAAATAAAACGGAACTGCTGATTTTAAAAACATCTCTTGATCAGAGGTTTTATACCCTCGATAAGCGTGATCACCTGTGATTGCGATTACCGTTTCCTCTGCTAAATGTGACTCTTTTACAGTTGACACAAAACGACCCAGTGCATCATTACAATATTCATATACTTTAAAACGCTTCAGTGCCTCATCTGATCGAAGAAATCGATTTTGGTATTTTTCAACTAAGGCCATATTTGCAAACTCAAACGACGGATCTGTAGAAAAAGGCGGGTGATTTGTGGTACTCAATACAACAATAAATTGTGGCGTAGTTGCCTTTTGCAGATATTTGCCAACATAGTCAATCAGATATCCATCATATAGCCCCCACTCATTGCCAATATCAGATTTCTCATCGAGTCCAAGCTCATGTGTAATATTCTTCTCACCTTTTATATGATCAAACCCTTGCGACTCAAGAAATTTACCAATGTTTCGCCAAGAGAGAAGCCCTCCATAGGCTGCCATTGTTTCATAACCTAATTGCTTATAAAGCGCGGCAACAGAAGAAGGTAATAGCTGATTTAAGTATTGTGATTCAGTAAGTGCATTTGCAAAAGGCAACATCATCATATTTGCAATCAATGAGGCAAAACTCTCTGCTGTCCCGTTTGCATCTGATAGAAAGTTATAAAATACCTGATCTTGATCAAAGTGCGGCTCTAATGAGCCTAAAAGCTTTCTTGCCTCTTTATCTTCAATTAAAAACTGGGAACCAAAACTCTCCATCATAAACACAACCACATGTGGTGGCTTTTTTTGCTCGAATGAAGCGCTTTGACGCAGCATAAGCTCTTGAACGGTGCTGGCATTAGAATGTGGCGATATGACTTCTTTCACTTTATTGAAGTCCTGGTACAGCGGCGTTTCAAACTCTTTATTATTTTTGCTTTTCTTACGCATTTTCATCATGTAATACATCAAGGTAACAGGGTTATTACAAAGTGAATTTAAAAAAGCATGCTCACTGACATACGCATGTTTCACTGACAACGGCATATGTCTTAAAGTGCCACGTGTGAAGATAATATTTAGCACAACTAAAACAACCCAAATCAGCAAAAAGCTCCAAAGTGAGTGAAATATAGGAATAAACGCAGAGAGTAGTACCAGCTTTAAAACAACAAAGACACAGACCAATAAAAGCAAGATACCCGCAAGATACCCTATCACATTATAATCTTTCCAAATCGTAATTAATAAGGCTTTCAAATCATCATCGATAAGCCCCCAGATAAGGTAGTTTATTCTATCGCTGAAGTAAGAATAGAAAAAATAATCTGTAATAATCATCGTTAAAAATGCAATCAATGCCAGAAAATAATACACTAATATGATGATATAAAAGCTAAAGCTCAGCACTGGAAAGAAAAAAGCGGCAATTGCAAGGACTAGTGGAAAGAAGTTAACTGAAGCTATATTTTTCAAATCAAAGCGAATGCCCAGCACATGCGCTTTGAAAAGGTCTTTTTGATATGCTGGGCGCATTTTTTTATCTGAATAACGATAATAGAAAAATACCCGTCCTAAAGTGAAGATCACGCCACTTAACAAAGAAAAAGCGATAATGGGTAAAATAAGCTGCATATCAAGCCCCTGTAGATGCAATTTTAACTATTTAGTCAAATGGGCGGGTGGCAAATAGGCAATCTGAAAACGCATTGGCTTTTGATTTGGTTTTGCTCTTTCCCATTTTACTTCTTGAAAAGGTGTAATAATTAAATTGGGATATTCATTTAAAATCTCCTTGGAGAAATGATCGTGACCTTCCATTTGAGGAATAAGAATAAATACAGCACCTTTTTCACGCAAATCTTTCATATTAAGCGCAGGATTAAGTGCTGGATTAAAATCAATTAATCCTTCCGGGCGATCTTGAGAGTATCTTGCCATATAACTAACTGGACGGTTATACCCTGCCACATAGCGAAGTGGCGTATGATAGCGCTCATGCCAAGATTCTGTCATGATTTTAGCAATTGCTCTTGCAGGATAATTGGCACTTGAGGTCTTACTTCTTGATAGTGAAATACTATAACCTGTAATTAATAATACGGTAACGAGTCCCGCAACAAACATAACACGATATACTTTCGCTTTTGTTAAAATAGGTTTAGTCCATGCAAGTAAAATCACGCACCACATGCTTAAAAGTGGAATTCCCCACATCGTATAAATGCGCCATCCTGTTGTCATTGAAATCAAAACGGTTAATAAAAATGGTGCAATACCCACATAAAACAAAAATCGATGATCATATTGACTGATCACAGGCTTATCATTGAGTTTATTGTTTTTTACTTTGCCAAAATAACCAAAAAGAAACACAGCAACAGCGCCCATAAATGTGCCTATTTGCGCAAAGAAAAAATCAATCCCATAACCAAAATGCTTAGTAAAAAGACTTGCTGTATCCGCTGAGCGATGCAAGACAGATAGTGAAAACTGAATAGGAACAAAATCATAAACAAACAACCAAATAGCATGCGGTGTGGAAATGGCAAAAACAATAACAAGCGCCAAGTATATTTTATACTCTTTAAAAAAACGATGGTTTGATTTATCAAATAGCATAAACAGGAACATGGTTACAAGTGGCACGGCCGTGTAATACTTCGCCATCATCCCAACACCTGCAATCACACCCAAATATAACCAATGCTTTAGCCTATTTGTTGTCAAACTCCGGTAGAAATACAAAAACATCAAAGGCCAAAGCCCAAGTTCACAAGCATTATCGTTAAAGTCAACGACCCCTAAATTGTAATATTGGATGGCAACTAGAATAATAACAGCAACCAAGGCCAAATAATCATTTTTTAAAATGATTCTGCCAAGGCGCCATACGGACCAAATCGCTAAGAGCACCATCAATTGCGAGAGCAGATATACGCTCCAATCTTGATCACCACTTACCCAAAGTGCAAATTTTGTTAAAAGCGCATTAAACCAAGGATCTCTCGGATACCCCCACTGTAAAACCTGCCCCCACATGGCTCCCTCAGTAGAGTCCATTGGCGTCACAAACCTAACAAGTGAAGGGGTTAACACCCACAAAAACGCATAGATAATAAAAAACGACCAAAGTAAATAGCTTGCTTTTGGTAGCCTTTGCATAAAACACACTGTCCCTAGAAAATAATATTTTATGTATCATAACAAGGAAAATTTGTTTTTCAACTGCAATCTACCGCTAGAATAAACGCGCCTAAAATACGGTGATTTTAAATTATATTGCATTAACAGTCATGAAAAGGCTAAGGTTAAAACATCCTTGGAGATTATAAAAGAAAAAAGCTGCTTTTACTATTTAGGCGCCATTGGTTTAATATACTTTTTATAGCTCTCTGTTTCGCTGTTATCATCCACCCTCGCATTAGGGTAACCTAAGTGTTTCATAGTTTGCCAACAAACCAGCATTACAACTCCACCGCAAATAATTGCAATCACTAAATCAATCGGCTCATACAGCATGATCTTAGGGATAACCTTGCCAATTAATATATAAACAACAAAAGTGATAAAAAAACCAATCGCCAAGAGTTCTGCATAAAATACAAGATTCATAAAGCTTTTATTATTCGTATACATATCAATCATCCTCCACTCAAAGTGATCTATAGGCATCAGAAAAGTATTTCATAGCACTTTTCACTTTGTCTTCGCATGATTTCTGCAAACTTTTTTACAACTAAGTCCCACAAAATACTTCAAGATGGATATACTAATTTTAGCTGATTTTTATAATAATGGTTGGCTTAGATATAAAATAAGGCGCAACCTCACTCCACTGAGAGCTTGGTGGTCTCTTTAGTTGATTTACAAAATGTCTCCTTAATAAAGAAGCTTGAAACAATCAGCGCAATAAACATAAAGGCAATTAACACAATAAAAGCGCTTTGATAATTGCTAATACTGATAGCGCTTCCTTGTGATAAATGCGAAATAACAGCGCCAACGATTGGCGCACAGATGCCTGTCACCAGCATAATCATGGCATTATTTAATCCTAAGCCTGCTGCTAGATAATTATGATTACATTGCTCAGCCATGATAGCAAAGCCAATACTTTGCCCACTTGCGCCAATACCAAGAAGGAAAAAGGCAATTGTTATCACAACGATATTAATTGGGAAGTACACAATCAATATGACCGCAACCAGACCACAAAAGGCCGATAGCATCATAACTTTTTTGCGCTTATTTAGCACATCTGAAATAAGCCCAAGAAGCGGACAACCAATTGCATAGCCAAGCCAAGAGACCGTTAGCATGTCAGAGGAAGCATCTGAGCTAAATCCATGGAGCATCAAAAAAGCCTTACCACTATTTTCCGATAAATACTCAATTGAGAAGTACACACAAGCTGAGAAAATAGCAATAAGCCATACCTGAGGCTGCTTCATTAATGCCAAAAGCCCATAACGCACAGGCTCTGATTTTTTTAAAATACGAAAGCCTTGAATGTTATCTGTGTTATTTTTAACGATGCTAATCACCAACAGCGCAATCAATATACCATAGGACTTACGCATTGATGGATGGCGTAAATTTTGGTAATAGCGATCCCATTGAGGGTGCAAACTCTTTTACAAACTGTGCAATAACTGTTTTAAAGAGATCTCTGGATAGCTGATAACAGTTTTTCATCAGGTCAGTCACTTTCATTCTTTGTAGTGCAACATAACCACAAATACCTGCAAAAATATGTGTATTGACAGAAGATGCAGTGCGTACCTGAAAATGTTCGATATGACACACCTGCTTTATAACTCGATGGTATTGTTCTATTTGCCAGTGCTGTGCATGGAGTTTGGAAAAAACTGATTGGGTAACTGTCATCCATTTCCCTGAGTCATCAGTTGGATCTTCAGAAAATGGTACATCCATAACATAATGCCTCATTTGGTCTTTCAAATGCGTCCTAAAAAGCTTGGTATGTCCATATTCTTTTAGCCAAACTAATAAACCTTCATCGGGTATTTCTAAATCACGCACAAGTTGCCACTTTCCTTTATGCTCAGATACTTTGCGATTACTCTCTAGTGCAAATAAAAATCCCAAACCATGGTTTTTTATGGCCTTCAAATTCTTAACGCAACTATACCAGCTATCACCAGTGACCCAAGCAGGGGATAACCCCCATGATAGAACTTCATGAAGCATTTCCAAAAAATATTCATTCTTGGTTTTGCCTTCAGATTTGTCATAAATACGATAGTTAACAGGAAAGCTGCGATCATGAGAGTCAGTGTAATATAGCGTAATCAAATTGATTCCTTTCACCACAGCATGATGCTTTCCGGAATAATAATGCCCAACATAGGAGATCTGATGAGAATAGGGTTTATCTAATACGCTATCATCAACACTTAAGACGCCACCACAAGGGTCAATATTTGGCTTCACCTCATTATACAAATCTAAGGGTGTATAGCTTTCTCTTTGTAAAAAACGATTCACACTATCATGGGATATGTTCAAGACTTCAGCAACACGTTGACAGCTAACGAATTTGGGTTCGCTAATAAGGAAACCAACGTACATTGGTAATGTGCATTGAGCTGTTGGCGGTCGAGTTACTAATCTTGCCATCTTTATTGAAAGTCTATCCATATTCATGTGCATATCAGTATACAGGGGAACTAACATATAATCACGCTGCCATCAATGCGTAAGTCCTA